>JBKQMI010000051.1:0-34812 GCA_052146775.1 Methylocella sp.
GATCGCTTTGCGGATGACGTCGACCGAGGCGCCGAGCTGATGGGCGACCGCGATCGCGGCGGTGGCGTTGAGGGCGTTGTGGCGCCCGGGCATCGGCAGGGCGAGATTGTCGATATAGGTCGCGTGCCCCGTCGCCCGCTCGCGGATCAGCACCGCGAAGCGGGTGACGCCGCCGCTCATCTCGACGTCGAGCAGGCGGACGTCGGCCTGCGGGTTCTCGCCGTAGGTGAACACGCGCCGGTCCTCGATCTTGCCGACCAGCTCCTGCACGGTCGGATGGTCGAGGCACATCACCGCGAAGCCGTAAAACGGCAAGTTTTCAACGAAGGTCAGGAAGGCCTCTTTGATCGCATCGAACGTCTTGAAGTGGTCGAGATGCTCGGGATCGATATTGGTGATCACCGCGACGTCGGCCGGCAGTTTCAGGAAGGTGCCGTCGCTCTCGTCGGCCTCGACGACCATCCAGTCGCCGGCGCCTAACCGCGAGTTGGTGCCATAGGCGTTGATGATGCCGCCGTTGATGACGGTCGGATCGAACCCGCCCGCCTCCAGAAGGGTCGCGACGAGCGAGGTCGTCGTCGTTTTGCCATGCGTTCCGGCGATGGCGACGCTTTGCTTCAGGCGCATCAGTTCGGCGAGCATCTCCGCGCGGCGCACGACGGGGAGCCTGAGTTCGCGGGCGTGCGCGAGTTCGGGATTGTCGCGCAGAATCGCGGTGGAGACCACGACGACTTCGGCGTCGCCGAGATTTTCGGGCCGATGGCCGATATGGACGATCGCGCCCTTCTTGCGCAGGCGCAGGACATTGGCGTTCTCCGCGGCGTCGGAGCCCTGCACGGCGTAGCCGAGATTGAGCAGCACCTCGGCGATGCCGGACATGCCGATGCCGCCGATGCCGATGAAATGAATGGGGCCGAGTTCCTGCGGAAGTTTCATTGCCTGGGTTTTTTCTCTCTTGCCGCGTTCTCTTTCGCCGCGACGACGCGGAGCACGAGGTCGGCGAGCCGGTCGGCGGCGTCGGGAATGCCCTCCGCTTTCGCCGCCGCGGCGCGACGCGCGATGCCGGCGGGGTCGTTTTGCGCCTCGCTCAAGGCATTGGCCAGCCATTGCGGCGAAAATGCGCTCTGGTCGATCACCGCACCCGCGCCGCTCAGGGCGAATTGGCGCGCATTGGAGGCCTGGTCCTGATCCAGCGCATGCGGCAGCGGGACCAGAATCGCCGGCCGGCCGATGACGCCAAGCTCCGAGACGGTCGAGGCCCCGGCGCGCCCGATGACGAGATGGGCGGCCGCGATCCGCAAGGGCAGATCGGAAAAGAAGGATTTGACCTCGGCCTCGACGCCAAGGCGGCTGTAGGCGGCGCGCACCCGCGCCTCGTCCTCGCCGCGCGCCTGCTGCACGACGATCAGAGTCTTGCGCGCCGCCTCGGGCATGAGTTCGATCGCGGCGGGAACGACGTCGGACATGACGCGCGCGCCCTGCGAGCCGCCGGTGACGAGCAACCGCAGCCGGCCGTCGGAAAAATCGGGAAAGGGGATTTTCGCCGCCTCGATCACCATCGGCCGCACGGGATTGCCGGTGAGATGCGCCTTGGTGGCGAAGGCGGGCCTGAGGCCGCCCAGCGCCTCGAAGCCCTTGGCGATGGCGTCGACGCGGGGGCTAAGGAAGAGATTGGCCTTGCCGATCACGGCGTTGCCCTCGTGCAGAACCGTCGGCACGCCAAGATGCGTCGCCGCCAGAACGGGCGGGACGCTCGGGTAGCCGCCGAAGCCGACGAGGGCGAGGGGATGGATTTGCTTGATGAGGCGCCGCGCGGCGAGCGTTCCTCGCGCGAGCGCAAAGGCCGCCACGGCCCGCGAGACGAGGCCCGCGCCCCGCGGCGAGGCGGAAGGGACGATATGGATCGCCCGCGCCGGAAAACCCGCGCCATAATTCCTGGCGCGCTCATCGGTGAAAAGCTCGATCGCGTAGCCCCGCGCGGCCAGCGCGTTGGCGAGGGCCTCGGCGGGGAAGAGATGGCCGCCCGTACCGCCAGCCGCGAGCAGAATGGGACGCTCCGAACTCATGCGTAACTCGCGCGCTTCGCCTCGGCGTTGGCGAACATGCGCGATCCGGGGCGCTTGCGCGTCACCGCGATCAGAAAGCCGATGCCGAGCGCCAAGGAGACGAGCGAAGAGCCGCCATAGGAGATGAAGGGCAGCGTCATGCCCTTGGCCGGCATGAGATGCAGATTGACCGCCATGTTGATGGCGCTCTGGATGCCGAACATCATGACGAGGCCGGCGCTCGCGAAGCGGCAGAAAGGATCGTCGTTGCGCGAAGCCATGACAAGACCGCGCATGACCACGAAGGCGAAAATCGCCGCGATAAGGAGGCAGGCGGCGATGCCGAACTCCTCGCCCGTCACCGCGAAAATGAAATCGGTGTGTGCGTCGGGCAGGATGCGCTTCACCGTCCCTTCGCCAGGTCCCTTGCCGAACCATCCGCCGGAGAGAAAGCTCTCCAGCGCCGTATCGACCTGGAAGGTGTCGACGATGCCGCCGCCAGCGCCAGGATCGATGAATTTGAGCATGCGCGCGCGCACATGGGGCACGAATTTATAGGCCAGCATCACGCCGCCAAACCCCGCGCCGCCAATGCCGACGACCCAGAACCAATGCAAGCCGGCCATGAAGAAAAGCGCCGCCCAGACCACGGAGATCAGCAGCGTCTGGCCGAAATCAGGCTGCAGGATCAAGGGCACGACCGTCAATGGAAGCAGCAGGAGGGCGAGGAGATTGCCCGGCACGTCCCTTCGCTTGCCGCCTTCGGAGAAGGCCCAGGCGGCGAGAATGACGAAGGCGGGCTTCAGGAATTCGGATGGCTGAATGCCGAAAATCCAGCGCCGCGAGCCCTTCACTTCATGGCCGAAAAGGAGCGCCGCGATGATGAGGGCCATTGATACGACGAAGACGACCAGCGCGACGCGGCGCACCTGTCTCGGCGACAGGAAGGAGGTCAGCAGCAACACCGCGATGGTCGGGATCAGGGCGGCCGCCTGCCGGTCGACGAAATGGAAAGTGGGCAGTCCCAGCCGCTCCGCGACCGGCGGGCTCCCCGCCATGGTGAGGACGAGACCGAGGACGATCAGCGTCGCGACGGCCGCGAGCATCAAGCGGTCAATCGTCCACCACCAGTTGGCCAAAGCCGATCGTTCCGTGCGCGACGCCATGTCCTTAAGTCCCCGAATCCCTCGAATGGGTTCAATTTGTCCGGTTTTGGTTAACTTTTTGCCTCACGATCAGGGCGCGTCGATAAGGGCCTTCGCAAGATCGCGAAAACGGTCGCCGCGTTTCTCGAAATCGGGGAACTGGTCGAAGGAGGCGCAGGCCGGCGACAGGAGAACGATGGGGTCGGCAAGCGCGCTTGCGGCGGCGTCGACCACGGCCTGCGGCACCGCATTTTCGAGCGTTTCGCAAAAGGCGACGGGAAAGGCGTCGCCGATGGTCTCAGCAAAGGCTTCGCTCGCCTCGCCGATCAGATAGGCCTTGACGATCCTGTCGAACAAGGGCCGCAGCGGTTCGATGCCGCCCTGTTTCGCGCGGCCGCCCAAAATCCAGAAGATTCCATTGAAGGAGAGCAGCGCCTTTTCGGCGGCGTCGGCGTTGGTCGCCTTGGAATCATTGACGAACAGGACCTTGCCGAGGTGGCCAACCTCCTCCAGCCGATGCGCAAGCCCCGGAAAAGAGGCGAGCCCCTTCGCCACGCGTTCGTTATCGAGGCCGAGGGGACCGAGCGCGGCGACGGCGGCGGCGGCGTTCTGCCCATTGTGGGCGCCGCGCAGCGAGGCGATGCCGGCGAGATCCGCGATGAGGGTCGAGCGCCCTCCGGCGCGGCGATAGAGGCGCCCGCCTTCGAAGACGACGCCATCATCCACCGCCTGCCCCGCGGCCGAAACTTCCGTCAGATTGCGATTTGCCTTGCGCAGTTCGGCGGCGACGGCGCGGGTGAATGCGTCGTCGACGCCAACGACGGCGAGGTCCGCGGCATGGACGAGACGCGCCTTGATCGCCGCGTAATTCTCCATCGTCCCGTGGCGGTCGAGATGGTCCGGCGTGACGTTGAGAAGAATGCCGACCGAGGGGTCGAGCGAGGGCGCAAGATCGATCTGGTAGGAGGAACACTCGATGACATGGACGCGGGATTGGTCCGGCGGGTTCAGCGCCAGAATCGGCGTGCCGATATTGCCGCCGACCTCCACGGGAAAGCCAAATGTCGAGAAGAGATGCGCGACGAGCGCGGTTGTGGTCGATTTCCCGTTGGTGCCGGTGATCGCCACGAAAGGCGCGTCGGGCGCGATTTTGCGGCGTTCGCGGCAGAAAAGCTCGATGTCGCCGATGACTTCGATCCCCGCTTCTTTCGCCTTGAGCACGGTCCAATGCGGCGCCGGATGCGTCAGAGGAACGCCGGGCGAAAGGACGAGGGCGGAAAAGGAGCGCCAGTCGGCGCCGGCGAGATTTTCGATCCGCAGCCCCGCCGCCCGCGCCTTCTCCCGCGCGTGCTCATTGTCGTCCCAGACGTACACCCGCGCGCCGCCCGCGACCAAAGCTTGCGCGGTGACGAAGCCGGAGCCCCCCAAGCCGAAGACCGCGACGGATTGGCCCTGAAAGACCGTGACCGGCGTCATGATCACCTCAGTTTCAGGGTCGATAGCCCGATCAGCGCCAGCACGAAGGCGATGATCCAGAAACGCACGACGACCTGCGGCTCGGACCAGCCGAGTTGCTCGAAGTGATGATGAATCGGCGCCATCTTGAACACCCGCCGGCCGGTGAGCTTGAACGAAATAACCTGCACAATGACGGACAGCGTCTCGACGACGAAGAGGCCGCCGACGATGGCGAGCACGATTTCATGCTTCACGGCGACCGCGACGGTCCCGAGCAGGCCGCCGAGCGCGAGCGAACCCGTGTCGCCCATGAAAATCTGGGCCGGCGGCGCGTTGAACCAGAGAAATCCGAGGCCGGCGCCGATGACCGCGCCGGTGACGACGGCGAGTTCGCCCGCCCCCGGCACGAAATTAATGCCGAGATAGGTCGAAAAGATCGCATTGCCGGCAAGATAGGCGATGATGCCGAAGGTTCCGGCGGCGATCATCACCGGCACGATGGCGAGGCCGTCGAGACCGTCGGTGAGATTGACCGCATTGCCCGCGGCGACGATCACGAAAGCGCCGAACACGAGAAAGAACAGCCCGAGGTCGACGACGAAGCCATTGACAGCAGGGATCGCCAGCGCCGTCGTATGCGGCAGGCCGAGCCGCATCATGGCGTAACAGGCGAGGCCCGCGAGGGCGAGTTCGATGGAAAGGCGGAGGCGACCCGAAAAGCCCTTATCGGTCTGCTTCGTGACCTTCAGATAGTCGTCGTAAAAGCCGATCAGTCCGAAGCCCGTGGTCACGAAGAGGACGACCCAGACATAGTGATTGCGCAGATTGGCCCAGAGCAGCGTGGAGACGACGAGGCCCGAGAGGATCATCAGCCCGCCCATGGTGGGCGTGCCCTTTTTGGTGAGGAGATGCGAGGGCGGGCCGTCGAGCCTGATCGGTTGCCCCTTGCCCTGCTTGAGACGCAGCGCCGCGATGATGCGCGGCCCGAAAAAGAACACGAAGAACAAGGCCGTCGCGGTCGCGCCGCCGGTGCGGAAGGTGATGTAGCGAAACAGGTTCAGCGGCTGAAAATGGGAGGAGTATTGTGCAAGCCAAGTCAGCATTTACCGGTTCCGCCCTTCCTGAGCTGTTTCGCATTCCGCGGCGCGCTGCTTCAGAGCGCCGACGATGGCGCTCATCCTGCTGCCGTTCGATCCCTTGACGACGAGGATGTCGCCGGCTCTGACCGATCGCGCGACGATCGGTTCGAGGAGGGCCGCGTTTTCGCGCCAATCGCCCCGCATCGAAGCGGGCAAGGCGTCATAAAGGGATTTCATCAGGGGGCCGGCCGCGAAAACGAGATCGATGTGATTGGCGCTGAGATCGTCGGCGAGGCCGGCGTGCATCGCGCCGGCCTCGGGGCCAAGCTCCAGCATGTCGCCCAACACGGCGATGCGGCGTCCGCCCGCAGGGAGGGGCAGCGCGCCGGCGAGTTCGAAGGCCGCGCGCATCGAGGCGGGATTGGCATTGTAGCTTTCGTCGAGCAAAGCATAGGCGCCGCCCTCGACGGCGAGCGTCAGCCTCTCGCCGCGCCCCGGCTGCGCCGTGGAAAACGCCAGCGCGCCGGCGGCCGCGTCGAGATCGACCCCGAGCGCCTTGGCGGCGAGCAGCACGGCCAGTGAATTGATCGCGAGATGGCGCCCCGGCGCGCCAAGGCGATAGCTGAGCCGGCGGCCGCAAACCTGCGCTTCGATGATCGAGTGGTCGCCCTCAAGGCGCACCCCGAGCAGCCGCGCCTCGGCCTTCTCATGTTCGCCGAAACTGGCCACAAAGCTCGCAGGCGAGGCCTTGGCGCGGGCGCGAAGCCGCTCGAAATAAGGATTGTCGCGCTGGAGAATGACGACGCCGCCCGGCTCCAGACCCTCGAAGATTTCCGCCTTGGCGTCGGCGATCTCCTCGACATTGGCGAAGTTCTCGATATGGACGGCCGCGACCGTGGTGATGATCGCGACATGCGGGCGCACCATCAGGCTCAGCGGCGTGATTTCATCCGCGTGGTTCATGCCGATTTCGAAAATGCCGAACCGCGTCGCTTTCGGCATGCGCGCCAGCGTCAGCGGCACGCCCCAATGATTATTGTAGGAGGCGATCGAGGCGTGCGCCGCGCCGCCTTGCGTCAGGGCCAGCCGCAGAGCCTCTTTGGTCGAAGTTTTGCCGACAGAGCCTGTGACGGCGACGACGCGCGCCCTGGTGCGCGCCCGCGCGGCGACGCCGAGGCGCTCCAGCGCCGGCAGGACGTCCCGCACAACATAGAGCGGCCCGAGATGCGCCAAGCCGCCCGCATGCGCCTCATCGACGACCGCGGCGAACGCCCCCTTGGCCAGGGCGGCCGCGACATAATCATGGCCGTCGCTGTTCACCCCGTTGATGGCGAAGAAGAGTTCGCCGCGCTCAAGCGTTCGCGTGTCGATCGAAACGCCTGTGGCGCCGCCCGCCGGCACGCCGCCGCTGACCCGCGCCTCCAGCGGCTCGACGAGGCCGAGGCTGGTCCAGAGGAGATCCGCGCCGCTTGAACCCGGTTGATCCGTAACATTGGCTTGGCGGGCCGCGACCTCGCTCATTCAGCATCGTCCTTCAGCGCCGCATCCATTAACCCCCGGCAGGCGCAGTCCCTGTCCGAAAACGGCAGGGTGGCATCGCCGATGATCTGGCCCGTTTCATGGCCCTTGCCGGCGATGAGAAGGAGATCGCCCGGATGAAGTCCGGCGATGGCCTCGCGGATCGCGCGCGCCCTGTCGCCGATTTCGCGAATATCGGCCGCGCCGGCGGCCCCGGCGAGAATGGCCCGGCGGATCGCGGCGGGGTCCTCCGAGCGCGGATTGTCGTCGGTGACGATGACGACATCGGCGAGCCGCGCCGCGATTTCGCCCATGATCGGCCGCTTGCCGGCGTCGCGATCGCCGCCGCAGCCGAAGGCGACGACGAGCTTTCCCCTGACATAGGGCCTGAGTGTGCGCAAAACCTTGTCGAGCGCATCGGGCTTATGCGCGTAATCGACATAGACCGGCGCGCCGCGACGCGCGCCGACCCTTTCGAGCCGGCCGGGCGCGCCCTCAAGCGCTTCGAGCGCGGCGAGCACCCGCGCGGGCGCCCCGCCGGTCGCGATGCAGAGCCCGGCCGCGACGAGGGCGTTCGACGTCTGGAAGGCCCCCGCGAGTGGCAGCTTGAGCTTGAAGATCTCGCCTTCATAGGAAACTTCGAGGCGCGTTGCGATTCCCTCCGGCTCCGCGCCGAGCAGTTTCAGGCTCGCGCCCTTGATTCCCGTCGAGAATACGCGAAGGCCCCGCGCGGCGCAGGCGGCAAGAACCTTCTCCGCCGCGTCGCTGTCGGCGTCGACGACGGCGCTCTGGCCGGGTTCGAGCAGGCGCTCGAAAAGCTCAAGCTTGGCGGCGAGATATTCCTCCATCGTCGCGTGATAGTCGAGATGGTCGCGCGAGAGATTGGTGAAGGCGCCGGCGCCGAAGCGGACGCCATCGAGCCGATGCTGGACGATCCCGTGCGAGGAGGCCTCCAGGGCGAGATGCGTGACGCCGGCGCCGGCGAGATCGTCGAGCGTCCTGTGCAGACTGATGGGATCGGGCGTCGTCAGCGCGCCATAGGCAGACCCGCCGGGCGCGACGACGCCGAGCGTGCCGAGGGAGGCGGCCTCAAACCCCAGCGCCGCCCAGATCTGGCGCGTGAAGGCTGCGACCGAGGTCTTGCCGCTGGTGCCGGTGATCGCGACGATCGTCTCGGGCTGGCGCGGATAGAGCCGCGCGCTGGCCATGGCGAGGGCCGCGCGGACATCCCGCGCCTCGATCAGGGCCGGGCCGAGATCGGCCCGCTCCGCAGGCCTCGCCTCGGTGACGATCGCGATGGCGCCCTGCCGCAACGCCTGCGGCGCAAAGGCGAGGCCGTCCGCGCGGGCGCCCGGAACAGCGAAAAAGACGGATCCGGGCGTCGCCATCCGGCTGTCGCAGACGATCCCCGTCACGTCTCGGTCGGTCAGTCCTGCGGGAATTTTTGCGCCGGGAAGAAGCTCGGCGAGCCGCATCAATGCTCCCTTCCGCCGGTCTGGGGGATGTTGGCCATCCCATAGCCCAGTTTGGCGAGAAGGGGAAAGGGCTGCGTCGGAAGCTCGAAACGCGGCGGAAGGCCGAGCAGAGGGCCGACCCGTTCGATGATCTTGCCCGTCACAGGGCCGGCGTTCCACGCCGCCGTGCGATATCCGGCCGTCTCGGCCGACGCCTGCGGTTCGTCCATCAATGTCAGAAACAGATATTTCGGCTTGTCGGCCGGAACGATCGCCATGAATGTGGTGAAAACCTTGTCGTTGGCGTAATGGCCATGAATGATCTTATCCGCCGTGCCGGTCTTGCCGCCGACGAAATAGCCCTTGATGTCGGCGATTCTCGCCGTGCCGATCTCCGCGTTGAGCCGCATCAGATATCGAAGCGATTCCGAGGTCTCCGCCTTGATGACCCGAGGGGCGCCCTGCCTGGCGTCGGCCTCCGTGCGCTTCAGAAAAGTCGGATTGACGAGGACGCCGCCATTCGCCAGCGCGCCGACCGCCATCATCGCCTGCAACGGCGAGACGTTGAGCCCCTGCCCGAAGGCGATCGTCATCGTGTTGAGTTCGCTCCAGTTCTTCGGAACCAGCGGATCGGCCGTCTCCGGCAGTTCGGTATGCAGCCGGGTCAATTGCCCCATCTTGCGCAGAAAGGCCTTGTGCCCTTCGACGCCGACCATAAGAGCCATGCGCGCGGCGCCGATATTCGATGAATAGGTGAACACCTCCGGCACGCTCAGCATGCGATGCTGCGCGTGAAAATCATGGATGGTGAAGCGGCCGTAGCGCAGCGATTCCCGCGCGTCGATCCGCGAATTGAGATTGACCTTGCCCTGATCGAGAGCCATGGCGAGCGAGATCGCCTTGAAGGTCGAGCCCATCTCATAGACGCCGACGGAGACGCGGTTGATATGGTTCGGATCGAGGGCGTCGGCGGGCGTGTTGGGATCATAGTCGGGCAGAGACGCCATGGCGACGACCTCGCCGGTATTGACGTCGAGAATGACGGCGGCGCCGTTCTTCGCCTTGAACTTCGCGATCCCTTTGGCGAGTTCGTCGCGCACAGCGTAGGTCGCCTTGAGATCGAGCGAACTCGTGATCGGCGCGAGATTCTCCGGCGTCAGGCTAAAGCCCGCGCCGTGCAGGTCGGCGAGGCCCTGGCCGTCGATATATTTCTCAAGGCCCGAGATGCCGACGCCGTCGAGATTGGCGAAGCCGAGGACATGGGCGGCGATCGGGCCGTTCGGATAAACGCGCTTGTTCTCGGGCAGGAACCCGACGCCGGGCAACCCCAGATGGTAGACTTCCTGCTGCTGTTGCGGCGTGATCGCGCGTTTGACCCAGATGAAGCCCTTGCGCGACCCTAGCCGCTTGCGCAGATCGCTCGCGTCGACGTCCGGAAGAACGGCGGTCAGCAGTTCGACGGCCTCGTCCTTGTCGATGATGCGGCGCGGCTCGGCGAACACCGACATCACCTTGATGTCGGTCGCGAGAACCTCGCCGTTGCGATCGAGAATATCCGGCCGCGCCGCGGCGACGACGTCGCCGCCCTGCTTGCCGCCCGGCGACTGCTCCTGGTGCAGGCCAAAATAGATCAGCTTGCCGCCAATGATCGCGTAAAGCGCGACGAAAACACAGGCGACGACCTTTATGCGTCCAGGCGTCTTCGAGAGATCGGTGGAGAACAGCCTGACGAAAAATGTCTTGAGCCGGCGCGCGCGCCCCGCCGCGCCAGGGCCGACGCTGGCGGCGTTTTTTCGATCTGAACCGAGCGCCTCGGGCATGCCGGCCTCACCTTTTCATCTTGGTCATCTTGACGCCGCGGGCGTCGCAGGCGCCGCGGCGTCGCCGTCGCGCGGCGTATTGGTGGGTTCGGCGACGCCGAGGGATTCGAGCTTGTCGCCAATCGCGTCGGACCTCGCGGTCCTTTCGGGCAGAGCGTCGGCGCTGACGATCTGGCGCAGCGCGACCGGCTGAAGGTCGAGGAATTTATCCGCGAGCGCCTGGAGGCGCTCGGGCCGGGTGAGATGCGCCCATTCCGCCCGCAACGTCGCAATCTCGTCCTGCTCCGCCTTGATCTCATGCTTCAGCTTGACGATCCGCTCGGCGTGGAAAATCGTCTCGTATTTGATCGAATAGGCGTAGATCGCCGAGCCGACGAGGGCGAGGACGGCGAGAAAATTCAGAAATCGCACCATTGCCAGCTTCCTTGATCAGCGTCCCTTGGATCGGCGTCCCTTGGATCAGCGTCCTTTGGCGGCGCGTTGCGGCAACCGCGCCAGCGCCATCAGATCGGCGGACGGCGGGCGCGCCGGAGCGGCCGTGCGCTCGCCATGGCGCAGTTTGGCTGAGCGCGCGCGAGGGTTGGCGGCGACCTCCGCCTCTGACGGCGTGACCGGCTGCTTGCCCGCGACCCGAAAGGTCGGCGGCGCCGGAACCGGTTCTCCCGGCAGCCGGCGCGACGGCGCCTCGCCGCGCCCCGACCTTTCCGCGAAGAACTGCTTGACGATGCGATCCTCCAGCGAATGGAACGTGACGATGACGAGCCGTCCGCCCGGTTTCAGCACCGCTTCGGCGGCGGCGAGCGCAAGGACGAGTTCGCCGAGTTCGTCATTGACCGCGATTCGCAACGCCTGAAAGGCGCGCGTCGCCGGATGCATTTCGCCGGGTTTGCCGGGCGCCACCCGCGCGATCATGCCGGCGAGCGCGGCGGTCGAGGTGAAGGGCGCCCTCGCGCGATCGAGCACGATCGCCCGGGCGATGCGCCGGGACGCCCGCTCCTCGCCGAAATGATAGAGGATGTCGGCGAGCGTCGCCTCATCCGCCGTATTGACGATGTCGGCGGCGCTCGGCCCTGCCTGCTGCATGCGCATGTCGAGCGGGCCGTCGCCACGAAAGGAAAAGCCGCGCGCGGGGTCGTCGATCTGCATCGAAGACACGCCGATGTCGAGAACGACGGCGTCGAAATCGCCGAGATTGAGCCGTTGCGCGACTTCGGCGAGCTTC
The DNA here is from genome assembly GCA_052146775.1 of Methylocella sp. Classification (GTDB taxonomy): domain Bacteria; phylum Pseudomonadota; class Alphaproteobacteria; order Rhizobiales; family Beijerinckiaceae; genus Methylocapsa. The sequence goes on from JBKQMI010000051.1 coordinate 11,742, forward strand.
GAGAACCGCGCCTCGACGAGAAAGAGCCGCCCGCTCGCCTCGGCGGCGAGCGACGCGCCCGCGACGATGGCGGCGGGATCGCGATCGAGCGCGAGCACCCGCGCGCCCGGCGTCGAAAGAAGCGCGCGCGAATAGCCGCCGGCGCCGAAGGTGGCGTCAAGATAGAGGCCGCCCTCGCGCGGGGCCGCGATGGCGAGAACTTCATCACGAAGCACGGGAATGTGCCGGGCCGGTCCGCCAGCGGCGAGATGATTCTCATCGCCGCGGCCCGCATTCATTCCCGTGCTCCATGTGATCGCAGCGGCGGAGCGTCCGGCGCTGCGGGTCTGGACCCTGGCTGTTTCAGTGAATCGCGCGCCCGGGTTCTGGCCTCCCCCATGCGCGCGCGAAAACGACCAGACTCCCAGATCTGAAACTTGTGGCCGACGCCGACGAAGGTGACCTCGTTCGAAATGGCGGCGTAGGTTTTCAGCGTTTCGGTCAGGATCACCCGACCTTCCGAATCGACTTTCAAAATCTCGCTCGATCCCATCAGCGCGAGCGAAAGCAGATCGCGCTCCTCCGAATAGGGCGTGTAGCCCGAGAGCAGCCCATCGATTTCCCTCAACAGGGCGTGGCCACCGCAATCGAGCGCCTCCTGATCAAGCGAAGGATGGACGTAAAGACCTTCGAATCCATCGCGCGCGAGCACCGCGCGAAATGGCGCCGGAATCGAGACCCGCCCTTTGGCGTCGAGCCTGTTGGTGTAGTTCGAGACATAAATGTCCACTCCACGGCCTCGAAACTCACGCAAAAACTCACGCAAAAACTCACTTGGAGCGCGCCGCCTCCTGAAACGGGGCCGCGACGCGCTTTGGGCGCACGCCAATGCTGATTCGCACACTCAAACGGGACGATTTGGGATAACATGGGATTTTATGGGGGTCAATGCGATTCCCATGGGAGAAAGGCGGGACCACGCCCGCGCAAGCGCGGTTTCGCACAAATGACGCAATTTTCGATCAGCTTTCGGTTGCGCTGAGACGGCGCCGGAAGAAATGGCGAAGGAGCCTTCAATGACCCAGCGTCTCGATTACGCCGCCGTCGTCCCCGCCGGCATGAAGGCGCTCGCCGGCGTCAGCGCCTATGTCGGACAGTGCGGCCTGCCGAAATCGCTCATTGATCTCGTCTATCTGCGCGCGTCGCAGATCAACGGCTGCGCCTATTGCATCGATCTGCACACGCGCGATCTTCTCGCCGAGGGCATGCCGATCGAGAAGCTGGCGCTCGCGCCGGTCTGGCGCGAGGCGGGCGCGCTGTTCACCGCGCAGGAAAAAGCGGCGCTGAGCTGGACGGAGAGCGTGACGCGGGTCGCCCTGACCGGCGTCCCCGACGCGGACTTCAGGGCGGCCTCGACGTATTTCAGCGAGAAGGAGCTGGCGGATCTGACGATCGCCATCGGGCTGATGAGCGCCTACAACCGGATCGCGATCAGCTTCCGGGCGACGCCCGCCGCCGTGAAAGACGCGGGCGGCGCGGCGCCCGGCGTAAACGCCATCTGAGCTGGGATAGTAGCGGCAGGATGCCAAAAGGGCGGCGATAGCGGGAGCAATATTCGAGGTAATGAAGGGTCTAAACATCGTTTTCGCGCTGGCGGCCCTCGGGACCGGATTAACGGCAGCGCTTAAATGGTACAATGCGAGCAAAGTAGAGATCGACCTCGGCTACTATATCCCGGCTCGAAGCCCGGAGAAACATATAGGCGGATGGGACTCAATCTCCCTCGGATGCCAGAATCGGGCGATCCAGAGCTGACGCAAACAAACGAAACCGCTGCAACTTGGGAAGCCATCAGGGAGGCTTCGCAGCTGAACAAAGTGGCCGCCTTATGGACCGCCGCGTCGATCGTTTTGAGCGCCGCAAGTGCAGTCCTGGGCGCTTTGTCTTACTGTCAAACCAGAACGCTACCTACTTCGCCCCGCCCTTTTCGCCGGCGTGATCGGGCGAGCCGGGCGTGACATTGGGCTGGGTCACTGAGGGCGGATCGCTCGCCGGAAAGGAATCTTCCAGCTCTCGCTCCAGCTCCGCGTCTTCTTCGGCCTTTCGCTCGGCTTTTTCCGCGCGGCGCTGCTCTGCGTCGAGGTCCGACCTGTCTTTTTCCGTCATCCTGGCCTCCTCCAGTGGTCGCCTTGGACATAACGGGCGCTCGCCCGAACCGTTCCCGCGCGCCGCCTTAAAGGATCAAGCCCGGTTCGCGACGACCCGCGCGGGCGGAAACTCCACCTCGACCAGCGTGCCTTCGTGAAGCTTGCTGCGGATCGAGAATGAGGCGCGATTGGCCTCGACGAGCGCCTTCGTCAACGGCAGGCCGAGCCCCGTGCCGCCGGCGCCGCGCGCGGAGGCGACCTGACGGAAGGGCTGAAGCGCGATCTCGACGTCGCCTTCCGACATGCCGACGCCCGTGTCGCGAACGCGCAGCGCCGCGCAATTGGCGTCGGTCAGCGCCGTCGAGATGATGACCTGCCCGCCCCCTTGCGTGAACTTGATCGCGTTGGAGAGGAGGTTCAGGACGATCTGGCGCAGCGAGCGCTCGTCGGCGCAAATATGCGGCAGCTGCGGCGCCAGCGACAGCCGCGTGACGACGCTGGCGGCGCTCGCCTGCGGCTGCATGATCGAGACGCATTCGCTCACGATTGCGTTGACGTCGACCGCCTCGAACGAAAGCTCCATCTGGCCGGCCTCGATCTTCGAGAGATCGAGGAGGTCGTTGACGAGGCTGAGGACAAGCGCGCCTGAATTGCGGATGTCTTTCAGATAATCCTTGTAGCGCGCATTGCCGATCGGGCCGAACTGTTCGTCCATGATCACCTCGGCGAAGCCGAGAATGGCGTTCAGCGGCGTGCGGATTTCGTGGCTGATCTTGGCCAGAAAATCGGATTTCAGGGCGCTTGCGCGCTCCGCCTCGCGGCGCGCCTCGTCGAGTTCGCGCTCCACCGTCTTCCAATGCGTCATGTCGCGCAGGAGGGCGCAATAGCGCGTCTCCTCATGCGCGCCCGCGCCGTCGCCGATCTTGCCGAGCGTCATGAACAGCGGGATCGTCCCGCCCTGGCGCGTCAGTCCCAAAATCTCGCGCCCGTCATTGAGGAGGCTCGCCACGCCGTTCGATTTCAGCCCTTCGAAATAGTCTTGCGCGCGCGCGCGGCTTTCGGGGGCGACGAGGGTCGTGAACGCCTCCCCCGCGACCTCGGCCTCGTCGACACCGAACAATGCCTCGCCGGAGCGGTTCAGGGCCTTGATTCGGCCTTGCGCGTCGAGCACGGCGACGCCATCCATCGCGGTGTCGAGGATGGCGCCGAGCTCGCGCGCCTCGCGCTGGTAATGACGCAGCTCCGCGTCGATCCTGCTCCGCGCCGAATCGGAGCGCCGTGGGGAGCGCCGCGCAGCCGCGCGGATGTCGTCCTCCGCCGCCGCGAGCCGCTCCGAACGGATGAGGCCGAAACCGCGAAATCCTGTGAAGCGGCGCCGATCGTCGAACGCCGGCGTCCCGCCGATGGCGATGGGAACGCGCGCGGACGACCCAGCGACCGGCCAGACGATCTCGACGCCGCTGAAACTTTCCTTTCGCTCCAGACATTGCGCAAGCCGCGCCGCATTCGCGGGGTCGAATCGCGCCAACGCCTCGGCCAACCCGCGCCCAGCGAGATCGGCGCCGGCGACCTCCATCAGCGGCGCGCCGGCCTCGACGACGCGGTGGTCCGCGTCGGTGCGCCAGAGGAACCGGAGCGCAGCGACGCCCACTGGCGCGGGCGAGCCCGCGACGGCCTGCGCAGGCGGCGCGGATGTCTCCATCGCGGCGCCCGATCGGTCCGAAGCGGCGGGACGGTCCTGCGCGGACGCAAGATCGAGCGCGGCCGCGACGAAAAGAGGCGGCGCCCCCGCGACCGCCAATCTGCGGCAGAGAAAGGTGATCGGCCGGTCCGCACCGGCGATTTCAAAGCGCAGCCGCTCCAGCCGCGCGGGGCCATTGAGCGGCAGGGTTCGGGCGAGATGGCTCAGCCGTTCGGCTGCGGGGCGAGCGCAGCGGGGTTTGGCGATGGCCTCGGAGAGAGCTGCCAGCGTGCCCGCGCCAAAAAGACCCATGATGGCCGCGCTCGCGAAAACCGCCTGCCCCGCCCCGGCCGCGTGCCGGCCGCCAAGCGCCATCGCCGGCGTATCGGCGGCAAGCCGCCCGGAGAGCCCGCGCAGGGCCTCCGCGACGTCTTGCGCGGCAGCCCCGGGGCCAAAGCAAATGTCGGTCATGGCGAATCTCGGGGTAGGCCCCGGCTTCTGTTTGAAAACAGCCTTGGAGCCGTCTCGCGGAACCATTTGGCGAATCCTAGCCGCGTCGCGGCGACGGGTCCAATCGATAGCCCGCAATTAAGCAAAAATTGATTAATTATCCTTAACCACTATGATGTTTATGTGCGCCGAACGCATTTTCGAAAGGCGAGCGGACATGATCGAAACCGCCCGCTTGCAATCCGCGAATGTTCCTTTTAGGGTCCGCCGCCGGTCGGTTGCGCCGCCATAGCTCAGTTGGTTAGAGCGCTAGATTGTGGATCTAGAGGTCCCCCGTTCGAGCCGGGGTGGCGGTACCAGTCAAATCAGCAATTTAGTTCGACTTCCGAACTTTTGCGCTTCCCAAGATTCGGATTGGGAAGCGCATGGGAAGAGTCAGCGCGTTGGCCCACGATCGTAAGGCTGACATAGCTGAACCGCTGGAGTTGGCCCTCCGGGGCCGTTTACGCATCCCTTCGCCTCCAGACACCATCGAGCTGGAATCGCCGCTCGGATGAAAGGAATCCGTTACGGAATTGGATTCCACCAATCGAGCCACTTCGGTTCGCTCGCGGCGCCGATGGTCGCCAGATACGCAGCGATGTTCGTCGCGTCTTGCGCGGTGGCGATGCCGCTGAAGGACCGCATCCCTCCTTCGGTGGCGTCGCCGGTCATTGCTTGGCTCACATCGCCGCTCTCGGCGTGCTGAATGTTCGGCCCCATTCCGCCGGCGCCGTTGTTGCCGTGACAGCCGTAGCAGTTGAATTTCAACCAGGCCCGGCGGCCTTCGACGACCTGGGCGAAGCCGGCGGCGGGCGCCAGGGTGGCGGCGGCGACGGCGGCGGTGATGACAAGTTGAAGCAGACGCATATCCGAATCCTCCTGATCATTAGCGGGTGAGTTGCCGGGAATCCGGAGGGCTCGTCTCAGCCGTCGCAGGCGATGCCACGGGAATCGTCGGGACGCCGTCGTCGCGCAGGATGGCGCCGATCTCCGCCGAATGGCGGTTGAGCGCCTCCTGCAGCCGGTCGCGCAACGCCGCGTCGGCCTTGCGGACGCCGATCGCCATCGGAAACACGAAGGCGAGATCGGGCATCTGCGGATCGCTGGTGACGGGCTCTACCCGCAACGCCGCGTCATGCGCCCTGGCGAAATAGCCGCCGAACGGGCCCCAGACGAAGGCGACATCGATGCTGCCGTCGGCGACCGCATCGACGATGCGACCCTGTGGGTTTTTATCGCCGGCCTCCGACCACATTGGGAAGGCGGTGATGTGCTGGTTGAGGCCGCGGCCGGACAGCGCCACCGCGGGCGGCGTCGTGGCGCCCTCATTGCCAACCAGTTGAAGCCCGATCCGCGCATCGCGCAGCCAGGGATCGTCGAAAGATGTGAAGCGCCGCGCGTCGTTCGCCCGGGTCACCGCGACATAGCTGGAGGTGAAATACGGCTGCGTCGCGGCGACGACCGACAGGCTGGCGGGTACGCTGATGACGGCGTCGCAACGCCCGTCGAGCAGGGTCCGGCGCAGGAAGGTCTTGTGTTCGGCAAACCAGAAATATCTCAGCTCCGCGTGCAAATCGTCGGCCAGCAAGGCGGCGATCTTGTTTTCGAAACCTTCGCGCGCTTCGTTGGAATAAGGCAGGTTGGCGGGATCGGCGCAGACGACCAGCGCCGGACTTGCGCCAGGAGCGTCCGTCTCCGCCGCAGCGGCCGCGGCGAGATTGGCGGTCAGCGCCGCGGCCAGAAGCCCTGGCAGGATGCGAATCGAACAGGCCAACAAACAAGCTCCCATTGACGAGGATTGGTTCGCTCCGCGCGCGCCGGTTGGGCCGCGCGCGGTTGCCCAGGCTTTAGGGTAGCTTGAAAATATGGACATAACCGCTGGTCGCGGGCGCGGGGGCGGCCGCCGGCTGGGAAGCGCCGAACTTAACCGCCGCCTGCGCCAGCGCCGACTGCCCTCCCCCTCCCCCATCGCCGAAGTTGGTCCCGGCCGGGCAGGGGCCGCCCGCAAAGCCGCCGTTGAGGAAGCCGAGGCCTGTCGTAATCGCCACGCGCTGCTTGCCGTCCGGCCCCTTGAAGGTTATAGGCGCGGAAGCGACGCCGCATTCCAGCTGCTTGGAAAACAGCAACTTGCCGGTGTTGGCGTCCACGGCTTTGAACTGCTTGTCGAGCGTGCCGTAGAACACGACATTGGCGGCGGTGGTCAGCGCGCCGCCGAACACGGGGAGCGGCTCTTTGATGGTCCAGGCCCGTTGGCCTTTGATCGGGTCGAAGGCGACGAACTCACCCATGTTGCCGCCGGCGCCCGGGGCTATGCCGAGGCTCGCCCCGGTGAACGGCGTACCGGCGATGTACTCCACCTTCAGCGGCTCATAGCTCATGCACAAATTGTGCGCGCCGAAATAGAACAGCTTGGTGGACGGCGAGTAGGATGAATACTCCCAGTCCTTCGCGCCAAGCGCCGAGGGGCAGATGTCGCCGGTCACGACGCCCTGATGCGTGTCCTTCGCCGCCACGACCTGAGGCAGACCCGTCTTGAGGTCGATGCCTGTCGCCCAGTTAGCGAAGCTGAACGGGTTGGCGCTGATCAGCTGTCCGGTCGCGCGATCAAGAATGTAGGCGAAACCATTCTTGTTGAAATGCACGATCACCTTGCGGGGCACGCCGCCGATCGGCAGGTCCACGACGGTGTCTTCGTTCACCGCGTCATAGTCCCAGTTGTCATGCGGCACCAATTGGTATGCCCAGACGGCCTTGCCGGTATCCGGGTTGCGAGCGAAAATCGTCGCCGCCCATTTGTTTTCGCCGGGGCGCATGTCGGGGTTGAATGTCCCCGGCTGCGAGGTGCCGTAGAAGATCAGGTTCAACTCCGGATCGTAGGTGATCCAGGCCCACGAGGTGCCGCCGCCCTGCTTCCACATCGTCCCCGGCCAGGTCGAAACGCCGAGATTGGCGCCGCGATCCTTGGCGAAATAGGGGTGGAAGCCGGCGTCGATCAGCACGTCGGCGTCGGGACCCGTGGCGTAGGCCTGCCAGAGAAGTTTTCCGGTGTTGAGGTCGAGCGCGCGCACCGATCCGCGCACGCCCATCTCCGACCCAGAGCTGCCGAAGATCACTTTGCCCTTGACGATGATGGGCGCGGTGTTAAGCGTCTCGCCGTTCCACGGATCGGCGACCTTGGTGCGCCACGCCTGCGCGCCGGTCTTGGCGTTCACCGCGACGACATTGCCGTCGAGCAGCGTGTAAACGACGAGGCCGTTGGCATAGGCGGCGCCGCGGTTGACGATGTCGCAGCACGTCAGGCCGCGGGCGAATCCCGCCGGTTGCGGATCGAAGGTCCATAGCGCCTTGCCGGGATGGGTCAGATCGAGCGCGATCAGCTTGTTGGGGAAAGGCGTCACGACATACATCACCGAACCGACGACGAGCGGGCTGCCCTGGTGGCTACCCTTCGTGCCCGTCGGGTATGAAAATTCCTCGACCAGCGTCCCGACATTGGCGGGCGTGATATCGGTCAGCGCGCTGAACCGCGTGCCCTGCGGCGTGCCGCCGGCGGTGGTCCATTCGGCATCGGTTTGCGCGGGGCCAACGGCGCCCTGCGCGGGAGCGATGACGGCTTGCGGGGCGACGCCGGCAGTCAGCGGCCGAGAGGCGCTGGGCGAACCAGCCCCGGTCTCCGCGGCGGCGTCATTGGTCTGCTCGGCAGCGGCGCTTGGCAGGGCGGCGCAAACCAGCAGCAACGCGGCGGCGAGTCCGCGCAGCAGGGAAGCCGGCGCGTCTGCGACAGGGGTCGATTCCAAAGCTGTCATCATGGTCTCCATTGGACTTGATGGAGCGCACGCTAGCAAAAAACGCTGACGCGGAACTGACAAGCTTAAGCACCCATGTCTCGATGAGCGCCATCTCGGTCGGGCTGTCGGAGCGCCTCGGGCTGGCTCACGCCGCGCGGGGTCAGACCTACGTCGCCGCGCCCGTCTTCGGCCGCCCGAACGTCCACTCGATGACGTTGCGCAGGCGATTAAGGTTGGCGTCGAAGGGAAAGATATTTTCGCGGTTGACTTTGTCGGGGATGACCGCCGCGGCGGATCCCTTGCTCGCCGCCTTCATCGTCGCGCCGCGCGGACAGGCGAGCCTCGCCCTCATGGCGCTTTTCCCGCTGGCCGGAATAGCGATCCTGATCGCGCTGGTCTTTTCGAAATTCGTCTACATCGCGGCCATGACCAATTACTACGCCTTCTATCTCATCGACGCCTTTCACCGCCGGCTGCAGACGGCGCAAATTTTCCTGTTTCGTTCCTCGCGGCCAGCGCGGTCGGCGCGTTCATGGGCGGCGCCAGCGGCGGTCGGGGCCGCAGGCGCGGGTTATAGCCGGGCGGGAAATAGAGCCCAAAGCCCCCGCAGACGGCGGCTGCATCGGATTCCCGAGCGCGGCGACAGGCTGGTCGGCGTTAAGTCCCGCCGCCGCTGGAGACGCCTGCTTGGACGGTTAAGCCGCGTCGGGCGCGAGACGGCGAACGCCAGCGAGCGCCGCAGCAATGCGGGCGGAGACGCCCGCATCATCGACGTTGTCGCCGCCTCGGGCGCCGCGAGAGCGCCTAAGGAACCTGGACGCTGTGATCGTAGTCGACGAGGCCCCGGCTCGTGATGACGATCCAGCCGCCGCCGCGTCGCTCGATCGCTTTCACCGTCCCGGCGCCCGGGATCGTATCGCCGAGGGCGACCTCAAGCGAGCCTTGCGCGTTTTCGACCAGCGCAACGCCGTCATAAACGTCGCGCACGACCCAGCTTGTGATCAGCGTGGGCCGTTTCGCCGGGTCGGCGGACGGCGTCGATTTCGCCTGCGCGGCCTCATTGCGCTCCTGCGTCGCGGCTTTCACCAAAGGCGCCACCGAGCCCGTGGGGAGTATGGAAGACGTCTGTTTCTCAATGCGATCGAGCCGTTCCGCCACATGTTGCAGCGCCGGATCATGTTGCAGATGATCGACCTTGCCCGAAAGCTCGGCGAGTTGGCCGCTGGTCTCCGTCCTGACGGCGTCGAGCCTCGTCTTCAGCGTATCGACGCTCTTTTCCAGGCCGCGCTGGCCGCTCGCCGCCTGTTCTTGCGCGAGCGAGACGCGCAGCGCCTCCACATTGGCCTTCAGCGCATTCATGTCCGCGACCATCTTCTGGGCGGTCCGCAGCATCTCGATCCGCTCCGCATCCTCGCGGGTCGCAGCCGCCACGACCGCTTTCGAGCCGCCCGGCGCCCCGCCAAAGATGTAGGTGCCGGCGGCGAAGGCGAAACCCAGCACGCAAATGATGAGGGCCGCGTTCGACGCAAAATCGATGAGGGCCGCATAAGGCCCGCGGGTTGCTCCAGCTGCGCCGCTCGCCTCGGGGCGCGGGAAAAACGGCGCGAGATCGGAAAGCCCGGAGTCCAGCGCGCTCAGATTGGAGCTGGTCGGCCGCGCCGAAGCAGATTTCGACGATTCGGCCGCGTCGCCGCCAGCCGCCGCATGTCCGGCCGCCTCGTGCGCGCCGGCCTCATCCTCGTCCGCGCTCGAATTTTCGGCATCGCCGCGATGCGCGTCGGCCTTGTCGTCTGAATGGTCCATCAGGCTTGTCCCCGGAAGGTTAACAATTCGCGATGAAGTTTGAACTTGTTCCCTTAAATCTGCGTTAAGAATTGGGCGGCGCGGCGGCGCGATGACCCCGCGAATATCTGGTTCATTTCTGCATTTTCCCTCGTAAATCAGCGGATTCGCCCGCGTTTCGACATGACTTCCTCACCTCGATTTGATCTAATCGACAAGGAAGCGTGATCCGGATCAAACCTCGCCGCGAGAGGCTCTGCGAGTTTGCAAGGGGGAGCGATAAGGAGAGTCCAATGAGGAAATTGGCGCTGACAGCGACCATCGTTACCGCGCTGATGGCGGGCGTTGCGGCCAACGCCCAAAATAGCGGCGGGCAAAATAGCGGCGGCCTCGTCGCCCCGGAACTCAGCAAGCCGACGCCGGGGCATCTTCTCAATCAGGATTATCTGACGCCGACCGGCGAGACCGTCCCGCGGCCCGGCGTTTCGCAGGCGCCGGGACCATCCCCGCTCGACCGCTCGATGCAGAAACAGGATAACCGCATCGACAAGAGCATCTGCAGCAATTGCTGACGCCGGCCGCTTCGCGATGCGCGGCGTCCGCAGCGCCGTTTTTTGGCCTCTGGCGCCTTTTCCAGCGAAGCGCATGCCGGTTCGCGTTAAGAAAATGACTCAAAATAAAGTTTTAGACCTGTTTCCCGATTCCATCGGGTCTGGAAACAAGCGAACCGGCGGGATGGGGCATGCGCATTGATGGCGAGGCGTTTACGACGATTTGGCCCGGCGATGAGGGGACAAGCGTCAAAATCATCGATCAGACCCGGCTGCCGCACCGGTTCGAAATTGTCTCGATCGCGGATGTGGCGGAAGCGGCCCGGGCCATCAAGGACATGCAGGTGCGCGGCGCGCCGCTAATTGGCGTCATGGCCGCCTACGGCCTCGCCCTCGCGCTGCGCGCCGACCCCTCGGACGATAATCTGAACAGGGCCTCCGCCGCTCTTGCGGCGACGCGGCCGACCGCCGTCAACCTGCAATGGGCGATTGAGGCGATGACCCGGCTTCTGGCGCCGCTGCCGCCGCCCGCGCGCTTTCAGGCCGCCTTCGCCCGCGCCGGCGAGATCGCGCGCGAAGATGTCGCTCTTTGCGAGGCGATCGGCGTTCACGGGCTCAGCCTCATCGCCGCCATCGCCGCGCGCAAGCCCTCGGGGACCGCGGTCAATATTCTCACCCACTGCAACGCGGGCTGGCTGGCGACGGTCGATTGGGGCACGGCGACGGCGCCGATCTACAAGGCGCATGACGCGGGCCTCAACGTCCACGTCTTCGTCGACGAGACGCGCCCGCGCAACCAGGGCGCGGCGCTGACGGCCTTCGAGCTTGGCCAGCATGGCGTGCCGCACACGGTCATCGCGGACAACGCCGGGGGCCATCTGATGCAGCATGGCGAGATCGATCTCGTCATCGTCGGCACGGATCGCACCACCGCCTCGGGCGATGTCTGCAACAAGATCGGCACCTATCTGAAAGCGCTGGCGGCGCGCGACAATGACGTGCCGTTCTATGTCGCCGCGCCGTCTCCCTCAATCGATTTCTCCATTTTGGATGGGCGCCGCGAAATTCCAATCGAGATCAGATCCGCCGCCGAAGTGACGCATATTTCGGGTCTCGGCGCCGATGGCGAGGTCGCCACCGTGCGGCTCACGCCCAAAGGCAGCGCCGCCCTCAATCCGGCGTTCGACGTGACGCCCGCGCGCCTCGTCACAGGGCTGATTACGGAGCGCGGCGTGATCGCGGCGAATGGCGCGGCTCTGGCCAAAGCCTTTCCCGAACGGCTCGTCCCGCGCGCGTCCTAATCTTTCGTCGAAACGCCGAGGCCGCCGCCTTAGAGCGCTTTCCGACCGAATGGACCCTTCGGTCGATAAGAAATCGCTCCAGATTCAAAAGCTTGAGCATATTCTTGTCGATCAGATTGATTCAATCTGATCGGAATATGCTCTAGTTCTGCTTGAGGAGCGCCAGCTGCCGTTCGGCGTACCGATCTCCTTGAACTTTTTCCATCGCCGCGGCGAGGCTGGCGACTTCCGCCGCGTCAAGCGTAAGCTCAACCGCCCGAACATTCTCTTCGAGATGGCGGATCTTGCGGGCGCCGGGAATTGGGACAATATCCTCGCCCTGTTGCAGAACCCAAGCCAAGGCCAGTTGCGCGGCGGTCGCGCCGCGTTTCTCGGCGAGCTTCTGGATCGCCTCGACCAAAGCGAGATTCGCCTCCAGATTGCCGGCGGCGAAGCGAGGCAGATTGACGCGAAAATCGTTTTCTCCAAGGTCGGCGCGGCTCTTGATTTGACCCGAAAGAAAGCCGCGGCCAAGCGGACTATAGGGCACGAAGCCGATTCCAAGCTCCCGGCAGGTCGGAATCACATCCGCCTCGGGATCGCGCGTCCAGAGCGAATATTCGCTCTGCACGGCCGCGATCGGGTGAACCGCATGCGCCCGCCGGATCGTTTGCGCGCTCGCCTCGGAAAGGCCGAGCGCGCGGACCTTGCCCGCCTTTACGAGCTCGGCCATGGCGCCGACCGTTTCTTCGATCGGCGCGGATGGATCGACGCGGTGCTGGTAGAAAAGATCGATCACGTCGACGCCGAGCCTTTTGAGCGAGGCTTCGGCGACGGATTTGACGTTCGCCGGGCTGCTGTCGAGCCCCGTCACGCGATCAAAGCCGATGCCCTCATCGCCGATGCGAAAGCCGAATTTTGTGGCGATGATCACCTGATCGCGAACGCCGCGCAGGGCGCGACCGACGATCCGCTCATTGTCATAAGGGCCATAAACCTCGGCGGTATCGAAAAAAGTGACGCCGAGATCGACGGCCCGGCGCAGCGTATCGATCGAGGCCTGCTCGTCCTGGCCGCCATAGGCCCCCGTGAAGCCCATGCAGCCGAGGCCGATGGCGGAGACCTCCAGAGTGCCGAGTTTGCGCTTTTTCATGAATTGATCTCCTGGTGAGGGTGGCCGTCACAAAATGGGAGCGCGCAACGCTTCAGACTATATGCACAATCAGGAACACCCTGTTCGATTAGGCTCATCAATGGATCGCGCCTATCTTCCCCAGCTCGCCATTTTCGCCGCCGTCGCCAATCTGCGCGGATTCCGCGCCGCATCCTCAGCCTTGGGGCTCTCTCCGTCCGCCGTCAGCCACGCGATCAGCGAGCTGGAGGCCAAGCTCGAATGCCGGTTGTTTCAGCGCAGCACCCGCAGCCTCGCCCTGACCGAGGCCGGCGCGCGTCTCCTTGAACGTCTTGGACCGGCGTTAGGGGAAATCGAACTCGCCGTGCGCGAGGCCAGCGAAATCGACGTCCGGCCGCGCGGCCGCGTTCGAATTACGGCGCAATATCTCTCGGCGGAGCATCTTCTCGCGCCTCATCTCGCCGGCTTTCTCTCGGCGCATCCCGAGATCTCGCTTGAGATCACGACCGATGACCGCTTCGTCGACATTGTCGCCGAAGGCTATGACGCCGGCATTCGTCTTGGCGAGAATCTGGAGCCCGACATGATTGCGACCCGCATTGGCGGTCAGCTGCGGCTGGTCCTGGTCGCGGCGCCCTCCTATCTTGAGAAATACGGCGCGCCGAGCTCGCTGGAGGAATTGACCAAACACAAATGCCTGCGCCGCCGTTTCAGCTCGGGGCGCATCTATGATTGGGAGTTCGAGCGGGGCGGCGAGGCTGTCGTGCTGCACGACCTGCCCGCGACGATTGCGTCCAACAACGACAGGCTTCTGCTCGACGCCGCGGTCAATGGCGTGGGCATCGCCTATCTCCTCGAACCGAGGGTCGCCGGCCATTTGGCCGCGGGCCGGGTTATCGCTCTCCTGCCGGAATATACCCCGCCGTTTTGCGGCTTTTTTGTATATCATCCGAGCCGGAAGCAGATGCGGCCGGCGCTGCGCGCCTTCATTGATTTCTTCGTGGCGAAGAATTCCGCGACCGGCGGCCCGTGACCGAACCCAAAGAGCAGAAAACAGGATCTTGAATGGCCAAAGATAACGACGCCGGGGACGCCAAGCCGAAGCTAGGCCTTTTCGGCCGCGTTTTCGGCCGCGGGCGAAGCGCGGAGCCGGAGCCGCCGGAACCTGAAGCGGAAAAACCTGAAGTGCAGGAGCCGGCGCCATCGGAACCCGCTGCCGCCCCCCCTGCCGAACCCGCCGCCGACGCCGCGCCGAAAGGCTGGTGGTCGCGCTTGCGCCAAGGCCTTGCGCGTTCGTCCGAGTCGATCGGCTCGGGTCTCGCCGCGATCTTCACCAAGCGCAAGCTCGACGGCGCCATGCTCGACGATCTGGAGGATGTGCTGATCCGGGCGGATCTCGGCGTCGCGACGGCCGCGCGCATTTCGGGCATCGTCGGGAAGGGCCGCTACGACAAGACGATCGAGGTCGACGAGGTCAGGGAAATCCTCGCCGCGGAGATCGAGCGCGTCCTTCTTCCCCATGCCCGGCCGCTGGAGATCGACGCCGCCCTAAAACCCACCATTATTCTCGTCGTCGGCGTCAACGGATCGGGCAAGACGACCACCATCGGCAAGCTCGCGGCGCAATTTACGAGCGAGGGCCGCCGCGTCGTCCTCGCCGCCGGCGACACGTTCCGCGCCGCCGCGATCGAGCAATTGCGCATCTGGGGCGAGCGGCTCGGCTGCGAGGTGATCGCCCGCGCGCAGGGGTCGGACGCTTCGGCGCTCGCCTACGACGCCATCCGCGCGGCGCGGGAAAGCGGCGCCGACGTGCTGCTGATGGACACCGCCGGGCGCCTGCAAAACCGCACGGAACTCATGGCCGAGCTTGAAAAAATCATCCGCACGATCAAAAAGCTGGATCCCGCAGCGCCCCACGCCGTGCTTCTCGTTCTCGACGCGACCGTCGGCCAGAACGCCATCAGTCAGGTCGAAATTTTCGGCAAGGTCGCGGGCGTCACCGGCCTCGTCATGACCAAGCTCGACGGCACCGCGCGCGGCGGCATCCTCGTCGCGATCGCCGAAAAATTCCAGCTGCCGATCCATTATATCGGCATTGGCGAAGGCGCCGGCGATCTCGCGGCCTTCGACGCGGGGGAGTTTGCGCGGGCCATCGCCGGGCTGGACGAGGAGAGCGCCGCTGCGCGGTGAGGCTCAAGCCAGCGACAGAGCCTCGGCTTCGGCATCCCCAGCCCAGACAAAGCCCGGCAGTTGATGCCGCGCGAAGGTGAATTGCCGCCGCGCATAGGTGCGCGTGTCGCGCTTGGCCAGCTCCGCCGCCTCGCTCAAGCTGATTCCGCCATCGAGATGGGTGATCAGGTGGCGAAGGCCATGCGCGCGCATGAGCGGCAGCGCGGGATCGAGATTGCGCCGGCGCAGGGCCTCGGCCTCGGCCAGGGCGCCGGCCTCCAGCATCGCGTCGAAGCGCGCGTCGATGCGGCGTTTCAGTTCGTCGCGCTGAGGTTCGAGAAAAATCGCCCGCGCGCAGCTTATGTCAATGAGGGGTGGCGTCCGGGCGCCCTGGAAGGCGGCAAGGCTTTGGCCGGTCGCCTCCAGAACTTCGAGCGCGCGCAGGATGCGCTGCGGGTCGCTGGGCCGAAGGCGCGCGGCCATCAAGGGATCGCGGCGGGCGAGCTCGGCGTGAAGCTCGGCCGGGGAAACGCCCGCGCCCCGCGCGCGCACGGCCGCGCGCACCTCCTCAGGCACGGACGGAATACCCGAAAGCCCCTGCGTCAGCGCCTTGAAATAGAGCCCCGTGCCGCCGACGAAAATGGGGTGGCGCCCCTCGCGCTTCGCCTCCGCGAGCGCGGTCCGCGCGGCCTCAAGCCACAGCGCGACGGAATAATTGACGGCGGCGTCGACATGGCCGAACAGGCGATGGGGCGCCTTCGCTTCGTCCTCGATGCCGGGCCGCGCGGTGATGATGCGCAGATCGGCGTAAACCTGCATGGAATCGGCGTTGATCAGGACGCCGCCCGTCGCGAGCGCCAGCCGCAGCGCCAGGGCGGATTTGCCGCTCGCCGTCGGTCCCGCGATGAGAATGGCTGAGGGTTCGCCTTGCGCTTTCAATGCCGTGCGGGGCGACGCCCCGCCGTCCAAAGCATTTTCACGCGAAGTGGGTAAGGCTTCGCGTGAAGAAAATGCGATAAAAAGAAAATAGATTTAGGCCGTCGCCCGGCGCAACTCGCGCGGCAGCGGGAAAAAGACGCCCTCATTCGCGGTCGAGACCTCCTCGACATGCAGTTCGAAGCGCTGCGCGAAAGCGTCCATGATCTCCTCGACAAGAATTTCGGGCGCGGAGGCGCCCGCCGTAATTCCAAGCGACGAGATTTTCTCGAACAGCGCCCATTCGACATCCTCGGCGCGCAGCACGAGACGGGCGAGCTTGCAGCCGGAGCGCTCCGCGACTTCCTTGAGACGCTGCGAATTGGATGAATTCGACGAGCCGACGACGATCATCGCATCGACGATCGGGGCGATCCGCTTCACCGCCTCCTGCCGATTTGTCGTTGCATAGCAGATGTCCTGGCGATGCGGCCCGATGATGCGCGGGAATCGCTGCGTCAGCGCTTCGACCATGGAGTGCGTATCATCCACCGAAAGCGTCGTCTGCGTCACATAGGCGAGGTTGGAGTCGTCGTCCAACTGCAGCGCCGCGATATCCTCGATAGTCTGAACCAGAAGGATTGAGCCGGGCGGCAATTGGCCGAGGGTGCCGACCACCTCCGGGTGCCCCGCGTGGCCGACGAGAAGCACCTTGCGGCCCTGCCTGAAGTGCAGCTCGGCCTCGCGATGCACCTTTGTCACCAGCGGGCAGGTCGCATCGATGGCGAAAATATTGCGCGCCGCCGCCTCGACGGGAATGGATTTCGGCACGCCATGCGCGGAAAAGATCACCGGCTGGGAGGTGTCCGGCACTTCGTCCAGTTCCTCGACAAAGATCGCGCCTTTACCCTTCAGCGTCTCGACGACATATTTATTGTGCACGATCTCATGGCGCACATAGACGGGCGCGCCATAGGCGCGCAGCGCCTCCTCGACGGCGTCGATGGCGCGCACGACACCGGCGCAAAAGCCGCGCGGCGCGCAGAGAAGGACATTCAGCTTTGGTTTGGACATACAACGCCCGGCGTGAGATGGAACAGGTGTAGGAGTCCGGCGGTTCCGATGTCAAGCGCGGCGAGGAGCCGCCTCGGCGAAGGGCTTTCTCATGACGGATTTGGCCGATCTCTTTCCAGGCTTCGCCACGCATTGGATCACCACCCGCTCGGGCCGCTTTTTTGTGCGGGCGCATGGCGAGGGGCCGCCCTTGCTGCTGCTGCATGGCTATCCCCAAACGCATGTCGAATGGCACAGAATCGCGCCGCAACTCGCGACGCGCTTTTCCGTCGTCCTCATGGATCTGCGCGGCTATGGCTGGTCCGGCGCGCCGCGCAGCGAAAAGGGCGCGCTCTATACGAAGCGCGCGATGGCGCAGGACGCCATCGCGGTGATGGAGCAGCTCGGTCATATCCGCTTCAATCTCGTCGGACACGATCGCGGGGGCCGCGTCGCCTACCGCCTCGCGCTCGACCATCCCGAACGGCTGGACAGGCTGGCGCTGATTGACATCATCCCGACCGCCGCGCGCTGGCAGGCGCTCGATGCGGCGGAGGCGCTGAAGGCCTATCACTGGGCGTTCCTGGCGCAGCCCGAGCCTTTGCCGGAGACGCTGATCGGCGCCGCCGCGCATTTCTTCATCGATTACACGCTGGCGAGTTGGACCGCCGCGAAGGACCTCTCGGCGTTCGATCCCCGCGCGCTCGACCACTACCGCGCGGCGCTCAACGAGCCATCCCGCATTCACGCCGCCTGCGAGGATTATCGCGCCGGCGCGACGCTCGACCGCGCCGCCGACGAGGCGGATCAGGCCGCGGGCAAGAAAATCACGGTCCCGGCGCTGGTTCTGTGGGGCGGGCGCGGCCTCGGGGGCGCCGACCGCTCGACCCTCGATATCTGGCGCGAGTGGGCTCACAATGTGCAGGGTCAGCCGATCGCGGGTGGGCATTTTCTGCCAGAGGAGAACCCGCAGGCGACGCTGGAGGCGTTGCTGGCGTTTTTGTGAGCGGAGGCGACACATGCCAATAAGGCGCGGCATTTGCCTCGCCCTTGCGTTCATTTGGCTGCGGGTTCCGCAATTTCTCCTTTGGATCTGGCGAATCGATGGCCCCGGCCCCGCCCTGCTCGTCGCCCGCAGGGGCGGCGCTTTGTTTCTGGGCGTCGGCGCAATGCTGTTTCTGGCGCGTGATGCTGAAACGCCGCCCGCCGCCATGCGATCGCCATGGGCCTCGCCATCAGCTGCCTGACGCTCGCGGCGCCCGGCGCCCATGCGTTCGCCGCCGCGCCTGCAAGCGTCGGCATTTGTCTGGCGATCCTTCTCGAGCTGGCTTTGGCGATCGCTTTTCTCGCCGTCCGCCGCGAAGATCGCCCAATGCGAAAGCCTTAATCCATGCGCGCCCGGCCATGCCGGGCCCGCGGCCTCCTCCTCAGTTCGCCGCAGGCTCAACCTGGCGCTCTCTAGCGCTCTTCAGCTTCACGCAACGTCGCGGAGGGAGATTGTGCGCCGTTTGGCCCTCAATCCCGTCCGAAGGGAAGCTCATGCCCGCAACCGACGCTCTTTGGTTCGAATTTTTCGCCATGGGATCGCCCTGCAGCCTGTGGCTCTACGCGGATGATGATGACAATGCGAGGCAGGCCGCCGAGGCGGCGGTCGGCGAAGTCCGGCGAATCGAACGCGCGTATTCGCGTTATCTGAGGGACAGCCTCCTCAGCGAAATCAACCGCGTCGCCATGGCTGGAGGCGACATTTCCGTCGATCCGGAGACAGCCCTCCTCATCGACCACGCTTTTTGCGCGCATGCGGTGTCCGATGGCGTGTTCGACATCACGTCCGGCCGCATGAGAGAAATCTGGAACGATGAAATCAAGACGATCCCGCGCGATTGCGACATCGCCTCGCGCCTCGCCTACATCGGATTGGAGAAAGTCGCGTGGCGGCGGCCGCGCCTCAGCTTTTCGATTCCCGGAATGGAGCTTGATCTTGGCGGAATCGCCAAGGAATACGCAGCCGACCGCGCCGCCGCGGTCTGCGCTTCGGCGGGATCGCGACACGGGCTCATAAATCTCGGCGGAGATATTTCGATCATCGGCCCGCATCCCGACGGCTCCCCTTGGCGCATCGGAATCTGCGATCCGTTCGGCCGCGGCGAAGCGATCGCGACGCTGTTCGTCGCCGAGGGGGGCCTCGCCACGAGCGGCGACTATGAACGATATTTTGAGGTCGAGGGACGCCGGTTCAGCCATCTCATCGACCCGAGAACGGGCTGGCCGGCCCCAGGCCTGCCATCGGTCACGGTGGCGGCGCCGTCCTGCCTTGCAGCGGGAACGACGTCGACAATCGCGATCCTGAAGGGCGAGGCCGGGCCGCAATGGCTGCGCGCAACCGGCGCAGCACATCTTTATGTCGAGGAGACCGGCGAACTCGGCGGGTCGATCCGACTGGAAGGGCGCCCGGAGATCACCCGGTAGCCGCTCCCCCGTTGCGGAGCTGCGCCATCAGCTGGGTCATGCCCTGGACGAAGTTTTGCTGAGAGACAGTCCCGGCGCTGCTCGGGTTCAGCGCCTGGAACACCGCGCTCGCGCCCATGGCGCGAAATCCAGCCGTGGGCTTCATGGTCTGGAAAGCCTGCGTGAACTGGCTCTGCGTGATCGATCCCGAGCCGCTCGCGTCAATCTGCGAAAACAGGCTCGCCATTTTCTGAGCGGGCGGCATCCGCGCGCTCGCGCCCGACAACGCCTGCGGCGAATAGCTGCCGCCCACACCCGAAATTCCCATGCTCATGCGACTATCCCCCGGGGACGCTCCAGAATTGGAGACTGAGAACCTATGCCGGCCGAAACTTGCGCGGAGTTTGCGTCGCTGAAATCACGGGCGCGAAGCAATCGCCCTCACCGCCTTTCCTGAAAAAACCGGCGCAGAAGCTCCGCAGCTTCGCTTTCGCGCAGCCCGCCATAGATTTCCGGCGCGTGATGGCAGGTCGCCTGAGCGAAAAAGCGCGGCCCATGCTCGACGCCGCCGCCCTTCGGATCGCTCGCCGCGAAATAAAGCCGCCGCACGCGGGAAAACGAGATCGCCGCCGCGCACATGGCGCAGGGCTCCAGCGTCACGTAGAGATCGCAGGCCTCCAGCCTTTGCGAGCCGAGCGCGCGGCAGGCTTCGCGGATCGCCAGAATTTCGGCGTGCGCTGTCGGATCATGGGTCTCCAGCGTCCGGTTGCCCGCGCGGGCGATGATCGCGCCGCCCTGCGCAATGACCGCCCCGATCGGGACTTCGCCCCGCGCGAAAGCCGCCTCCGCCTCCTGAAAGGCGCAGGACATGGGGTCGGCGGCGGCGGATTTCGGATGGTGCAGCATGATGAGCAGCCGCCCCCTCATCCTGAGGAGCTGCGTAGCAGCGTCTCGAAGGATGGGGCCAGGGCGCAGAATCCGCCCTCGTGCTTCGAGACGCGCCCTTTGGGCGCTCCTCAGCATGAGGGCTCTTGAGCAAATAGCGCCTTTTGCAGCGGCCTATATTTCCCCTTTCCGCATGCGTTCTGCTATTGGAGACTATGCGCGATGACCCGACGAAAGACCATCCTCCCTCCGACCGCCCCTCACGCCGCCCGGCGGCTCGCCCGGCGATCAAGAAATTTGGCCCCCCCGGAAAGAAACCCGGCCCGGGGCGGAAAAAATTCGCGCCCCTCGCCGCCGACGCGCGCGCAGCTGCGCCCGCAAAGCCCCTCGGCGAAAGCGGCGCCGACGCGCCGCAGCGGATCGCCAAGGTCATCGCGCGGGCAGGCGCCTGCTCGCGCCGCGACGCCGAGGTCTGGATCGGCGAAGGCCGCGTCGCGCTGAATGGCGTGGTGCTGACCAATCCCGCGGTCAATGTCACCGACGCCGACGAGATCGCGATCGACGGCGCCCCGCTCGCCGCGCGCGCAAAAACGCGGCTGTTCCTGTTTCACAAGCCGCGTGGCCTCGTCACCACGGAACGCGATCCCGAGGGGCGCCAGACCATCTTCGATTATCTGCGCGAGCATTGGCCCGACGCGCCGCGCCTCGTCAGCATCGGCCGGCTCGACATCAACACCGAGGGGCTTTTGCTGCTGACCAATGACGGCGGTCTCGCGCGGATGCTGGAGCTGCCCGCGACCGGCTGGGTGCGGCGCTATCGCGTGCGCGCCAAGGGCGAGACCGACCAGGGCGTGCTCGACCGGCTCCGCAACGGCATCACCGTGGACGGGATCGACTACGCCGAGATCGAGGCGACGATGGACCGCGCGCAGGGCGCCAATTGCTGGCTCACCATGGGTCTGCGCGAAGGCAAGAATCGTGAAATCAAGCGCGTGCTCGAACATCTGGGGCTTGAGGTCAACCGCCTGATCCGGCTGTCGTTCGGACCGTTCCAGCTGGGCGAGGTCGCGGAAGGCGCGCTGGAGGAGGTCAAAACCCGCGTGCTGCGCGACCAGCTCGGCCCGGCTCTCGCGGAAGCGGCCGGGGTCGATTTCGACGGCGCGGAGAGCTTGAGCGAAGCGCCTGTCGAGGTCGCGCGGCCGAGACCGCCTCGCGCGGCGCGCGACGGCGAAGCGGGCGCACACGGAGGGGAAAAGCCGCGCGGAAGACCCGAGCGCGAAGAGCGCGGGCCAGGCGCGCGCCGTCCGCGCGAGCTTTTGTCTCAAGCGCCCGCGCCCCGCGCGGATGCGCGCAAAAAGCCTGCGCCGGGTCCGCGCAAGCATATTTCGGCGCTGCGCGGCGAAGTTTCGGAGCAGGCGGGCGGGCGCAAGCGCACGCTGCGCAGCGAGACCGCCGACCGCAGCGGGCGCACCGTCCCGGTCGAGCGGTTGGTCGCCGCGCGGCCGGCGAGCGCGAGAAAGGATACGCGGCGGGACCGCGACGAGGCGCCGCCCGCGAGCCGCAATGCGCGCCGCTTCGAGGCCGAGCGCCGGCCGCGCGAGGACGCCCCCGAACGGCCGATGCGAGGCCCCGGACGTGGCGCCGCCGCCGAGGGGCGCCCGCGTGCGCCGGCGCCGCGGCGGCAAGAGTTTCAAGAGTTCAAAGGGCCTCCGGCAAGTGAATCGAGAGGCGCGCCGAGGGGCGAGCGGCGCGAAGCGCCCGGCGAGAGCCGCCGCGAAGGCCCCAGAGGCGAGCGCGCGCAGAAGCGGCGCGGGCCTTATGACGCCGCCAAGGACCGCTCGCGGCCGGAGCTGCGGCGCGGCAAAGACGCGGGGCCAAAGCGGTTCGACGAGCCATCCCGGGCGTCCAGAGCGCCGGGCGGGCGCAACGAGGGCCCAAAGCGCTTCGGCGCGGGGCCGGGAAAGCCGGGCGGGCCGAAATCCGCCGGGCGCAGCTTTGCGGGCAAGGGCGAGAGGGCGTCAGGCCCCGCCTCCGGCTTTCGCGGCAAGGATAAGGCTCCCGGCGGCAAAGGCAGGCCGGGCGGTGGACCCGGCGCCGGGCCGCGCAGCCGGCCGGGCGGCAAGCCAGGAGGAGCTCCGAGAGGCGCGCCAAGAGGCGCTACGGGCGCTACGAGAGGCGGACCTGGCGGCGGATCGACTGGCGGACCCGGCAAAGGGCGCCCGCGCGGAAAATCCTGAGCGATGCGCATCGTCGGCGGGCGGCTGCGGGGGCGCGCGCTGAAAGGCCCAGCCTCGGATTCGATCCGGCCGACGTCGGATCGCCTGCGCGAGAGCCTCTTTAACATTCTGGCGCACGCCTATGACGCACCCGCCGAAGGCGCGCGCGTGATCGACCTCTTCGCCGGCACAGGCGCGCTGGCGATCGAGGCGCTGTCACGGGGGGCCGCAATGGCGCTGCTGGTCGATCAGGGCGCGGAGGCGGCGGCGATCATCCGCGCCAATATCGAGGCGCTGGGGCTCGAGGGGGCGGCCCGGCTGCTGCGCCGCGACGCGCGAAAGCTGGGGCTCGCGCCCGAGGACGAGCGCTATGGCCTCGCCTTCCTCGATCCGCCTTACGGCAAGGGGTTGGCGCCGCCCGCGCTGAAAGCCCTGCGCGAGGGCGGATGGCTGGAGCCGCAGGCGCTGATCGTGATCGAGGAGGCAGCCGAGGCCGAAGTGGCGCTGCCGGAAGGATTTATCCTGCGCGAGGCGCGCCGCTTCGGCGATACGC
>JBKQMI010000052.1:0-19258 GCA_052146775.1 Methylocella sp.
CGAATCTCGGCCAATGGCGACCGGTTTATCGGCGACGAAATCGCCAAGGCGATGCAGAAGGTCGGCAATGAAGGCGTCATCACCGTCGAGGAGGCCAAAAGCCTCGTGACCGACACCGAGATCGTCGAAGGCATGCAGTTCGACCGCGGCTATCTCTCGCCCTATTTCATCACCAACGCCGAGAAGATGATCGCCGAGCTTGAGGACCCCTACATCCTCATCCACGAGAAGAAGCTGTCCTCGCTGCAGGCCCTGCTGCCGGTGCTCGAAGCCGTCGTGCAGTCCGGCAAGCCGCTCGTCATCATCGCCGAGGACGTCGAAGGCGAAGCCCTCGCCACCCTCGTCGTCAACAAGCTGCGCGGCGGCCTGAAGGTCGCGGCGGTGAAGGCTCCGGGCTTCGGCGATCGCCGCAAGGCCATGCTGGAAGACATCGCGATCCTGACCAATGGCACGCTGATCTCCGAGGAGATCGGCATCAAGCTGGAGAGCGTCACGCTGCAGCTGCTCGGCCGCGCCAAGCGGATTCGCATCGACAAGGAATCGACGACGATCATCGACGGCTCCGGCGCGAAAGCCGACATCGAAGCCCGCATCGGCCAGATCAAGGCGCAGATCGCCGACACCACCTCCGAATACGACCGCGAGAAGCTTCAGGAGCGCCTCGCCAAGCTCGCCGGCGGCGTCGCGGTGATCCGCGTCGGCGGCGCGTCGGAAGTCGAAGTGAAGGAAAAGAAGGATCGCGTCGACGACGCGCTGAATGCGACCCGCGCGGCCGTCGAGGAAGGCGTGTTGCCGGGCGGCGGCGTCGCGCTGCTGCGCGCCATCAAGGCCCTCGATCACGTCAATGTCGAGAACACGGATCAGAAGACCGGCGTCGACATCGTCCGCAAGGCGATCCAGACCCCGGCCCGCCAGATCGTCGACAATTCCGGCGCCGATGGCGCAGTGGTGGTCGGCAAGCTGATCGAGAGCAGCGTCTATGGTTACGGTTACAACGCCCAGACCGGCGAGTTCGGCGATCTCGTCAAGCTCGGCATCATCGACCCGACCAAGGTTGTGCGGACGGCGATTCAGGATGCGGCCTCCGTCGGCGGCCTGCTGATCACGACCGAGGCGATCATCAGCGAGCAGCCGAAAAAAGACAACTCTCCCGGCGGCCTGCCCGGCGGCGGCGGCATGGGTGGCATGGGCGGCATGGATTTCTGATCGAAATCCGCGCGCAACCAACAACTTGCATCAAAGCCCCGGAGAAATCCGGGGCTTTTTTTGCGCTGTGCGGCCGCGCGCGGCGATAATCGTTCTTATTGGCGGTGAAAGCGCGCCCGCGCTTTCCATCGGCTTGAGATATGCACTAAGCTCCTTGCGCAAGAGTAGAGCAGCGGGGGGACCAGAGATGCGACAAGCGTCGGAGCCGCAACCGGATGCGGCCATGACCCGGAGGACGGCGACACGAGCGGCGCTTCTCGATGCGGTCTACGCCTCGTGTCCCGAGCTTTCTCGCGCGCAGGCGCGGGATATTTTCGAAATGGCGCTAGAGGAAATCGCCGTAACGCTGGTGCGCGGCGAATGCGTCAAGCTTCGCTCCTTCGGACTGTTCACGGTTCGCGCCAAACGCGAGCGGATCGGCCGCAATCCGCGCACTGGCGTCGAAGCGCCGATCAAGCCGCGCCGCGTGCTCACTTTCAAACCCTCGCCCGTGTTGTCCGCCTGCGTCAATGGCGCGCCCCAAAATGAAGCATCCGCCGCTGATTAGGGCGGAGGAGCCGGCCGCGAACGACGAAGACCCGGCGCGGGCGCTTTCGAGCGAGGCCGAACCTGGTCAGCATTAATAAAGTTTGCCAAAGCAAAATGTTAGAGCGCTTTTCCGCATCCCGCTCCAGCGCGGGGCGGCTCCTCCAAAACCATTACAGACTTTTAAGATGAGATCGGCCGCCGGAACCTGTAGCGCTCGATGGCGACGGCGGCGATTTCACCGGGCGCCGCCGTATCTCGACATTTCGGACGAAGCCGCCGCGCGGGCGAAAGCTTTGTTGATTTCACGCCGGACGGAATCTCGCGCATCTTCAACCAATGCCTCTTAAAACGCGCTGCGTTGAGGCGCCGGACAGATAAGGCCAGCCATGCATGTTCTCGCCGCCGTCGTCGCAATCTTCTCCATCGTCACCGCCGTAATCGGCGCGACGCATGGAGATGGAATCATCCTGCTCCTCGCCGCGACCGGGCTGCTGTGCGCCTACACCACCTTTGAGACGCCCAAGATCTCCAGCTTCCTGCGCATCTTCGCGGCGATCTTCGCGGTCGAGACGGTTGTCTTCGGCGTCATCTACCTGATTGCGCAAGTCGGCCTCTGGCCCGCCTCGCTGCAGGATTACGCCCTGCCGGAGAGCCTGCCGCTCACCGTCGCGATCTTCGCCATTCTCGTCTATGCGATCTCCTTCATCCCGGTGGTGCGGCAGATGACCCGCATCGGGGATCGCTATTTCGACGCGCCGGGGCGCACCACGGCGCGCATCAAGCCCTTCCCTTCGTTTGGCGTCGAGGAGCGCAAGCTCGCGATCGCGATGATCGTCTTCCTCGTCGTCATCAATCAGGCGCAGGTCGGCATGCAGCTCCGGCTCTCGTTCTTCTCGCGCGACTGGTTCAACGCCATTCAGAACAAGGATCAGGCGACTTTCTGGTCCCAGCTCTTCACCGTCTTCACGCCTTGGGCCTTCATCTATATCGCCTCGGCGATTCTCGAATTCGTCGTCGCCTCGACCCTGATCATCCGCTGGCGGCGCTGGCTGACCGAAGATTACGTCGGCCGCTGGCTCGATCGCCACACGCATTACCGGATGTCGCTCGAAGGCGGCGCCGACAACCCCGACCAGCGCATCTCCGAGGACGTCAACCGCTTCATCAACGGCGGTCAGGAAGGCTACGGCATCTACACCTTCTCCATCCTGCTGATCTCGAATTTGAGTTCGCTGGTGTCCTTCGCGATTTTGCTGTGGCTCCTCTCCGCGAACTTCACCCTGCCCTACACGACGATCGCGTTCCCGGGCTTCCTGTTCTGGGTCGCGCTGATCTACGCTGGGATCGGCACCTGGATCACGCATCTCATCGGACGCTCGCTCGTCGATCTGTCCTTCCAGCGGCAGCGCTATGAGGCCGATTTCCGCTTCTCGCTGGCGCGGCTGCGCGAATACGCCGAGCAGGTCGCGCTGCTGAAGGGCGAGACCTCGGAAAAGCATTCGCTGCGCAAACGCTTCGCCGCGATCATCGGCAATTATTTCCAGATCGTCGCCGTACGCAAAAATCTGATCGGCTTCACCTCGTCCTACGGACAGCTCAGCCCGATCATTCCCTATATCGTCGCGGCGCCTTTCTATTTCGCCGGCAAGATCACCCTCGGCGTGATGACACAGACCGCGCGCGCCTTCGGCAGCGTCAACGAGGCTCTGACTTTCTTCGTGAATTATTACGTCTCGCTCGCCGATTTCAAAGCCGTGCTCGATCGTCTCACCTCGTTCGACGGCTCGATCGAGGCGGCGCAGGTTTCCGGCGGGCTCGCTTCCCCGGCCGCCGCGACGGGCGCCGGCGAGCACATCGGCCTCGATACAGTGACAGTGCGCCTCCCCGACGGCCGCGTCATCGTGAGGGATGCGACGCTTCACCTCGCCGCGCGGGAATCGACGCTTGTGACCGGCCCATCGGGCTCCGGAAAATCGACCCTGCTTCGCGCGATCTCGGGGATCTGGCCGTTCGGCGACGGCGCCCTCACGAAGCCGGCCGAGGCGCGCGTGATGCTGCTTCCGCAAAAGCCCTATATTCCCATTGGAGCTCTGCTCGCCGCGGTCACCTATCCGGCGGCGCCGGACAGCTACAGCGAAGCGGCGGTCCGCGCCGCCCTGTTGTCGGCGAAGCTGCCCGAACTGATCGACCAGCTCCACGTCGAGGACAATTGGGGGCAGCGCCTTTCAGGCGGCGAACAGCAGCGCCTCGCCGTCGCCCGCGCGCTCCTCGCAAAGCCCGATTGGCTGTTCCTCGACGAAGCCACGGCGGCGATGGACGAAACCATGGAAGCGAAGATCTATGATGTCCTGTTCAACGAACTTCGCGGAACGACGATCGTCTCGATCGGCCATCGATCGAGCCTCCTTGACATCCACCAGCGCCACATCGAGCTGCAGCCGGACGCCGACGGCGCTTCGAGGATCGCGGAGAAGACGATCGCGGCTTAAGGGCGCGCCGGCCCAACCGGACGGTAATCCATGACGACCAATCCGTTCCCGCTGCCGCCGGATCTGCCCCGCCCCATTGACGATGGCGCCTGCGATCATCTCGTCGGGATGCGGATGCCGTCCCTACGGCTGCCCTCGACCGCAGGGCGGCGGGTCGATCTCGACGCCCTGCCTTCCGGCCACACGGTCATTTATTGCTACCCGATGACGGGCGCCCCTAGCGTCGCTCTGCCCGAGGGCTGGGATCTCATCCCGGGCGCGCGCGGCTGCACCCCTCAGAGCTGCGGCTTCCGCGACCACGCGAGCGAGCTGGCGCAGCTTGGCGCCGCCGTTTTCGGCCTCTCGACGCAGTCAACCGAGTATCAGCGCGAGATGGCCGACCGCCTGCATCTGCCGTTCGAAGTTCTCAGCGACGCCGCGCTTGCGTTCACGACCGCGCTGCGCCTGCCGACCTTCGAGATGGAAGGGCGCCGGCTCATCAAGCGTCTGACGCTCATCATACGCGATGGCGCGATCGAGCATGTTCTCTATCCGGTGTTTCCGCCGGACGAGAGCGCCGCCGAGGCGGTGCGCTGGCTGCGCGCGCAGCCGGCTGATTGACGCCCCGGAGCATGATCATTCGAAATTGAATCGATCATGCTCTTTGTCGTTTTGTTTCACCGCATAATCTTATCCAAAAAGCCTGCAACTTTTTGGGATCATGCCCTACTCGCCCTTGCCCCAGACCAGCTTGACCCGAAACTCGGGCGAAGCGTCGGGAGCGACGATCCACAGATCGCATTCCTGGCTCAGCGTCACGCCGAACTCGATTTCTATTTTTTCCGGCCGTTTCGGCAAGGCCTCGATCGAGGTCTCCAATGTCTTCACGAGATCGCCGACGGAGTCGAGCGCGGCTTTGAACTCGTCGGCGCTCGCCCGCGTAAAGCCGTCCGAGAGGCCGACGTCCGGCTCCCCATCCTTCGGGCCGCCGCCGAAAAGCAAGATTTTTCCTTCGGAAAGGTCCACGATAATACGCGCCGCCATCAGATTTTCTCCCTCATTTCGCTTTCGCTCCGGCCAGCCGCGACACAAGCTTCTCAAAAAGCGGATTGGCCGCCGAAAACACATAGTCGAGGGCTGCGACGCTGACATGATCGGCGCCTTGCGCGATGAGCCAGTCGGCGAGCGGCGCGACCTTGTCATGCGGACAGTTCAGCGTCAGGCGTCCATCGGCCGTTCGATAGCGCAAACGCGCGGAAAAATGCGCCTCCGCCTCACTGATGAGAGCGGGCGCCGGATTGACGAGCGCGGTCGAGACTTCCCGCGTCGTGCGCGCCTCCTCCTCAGCCGCGATGCGCGACAGAATGATGCGCGCATTCTCCCGCGCGCCTTCGCTCCAGTCGGCGCCGAGCGACGCGACAAGATTGGCCTGCGAGCGCAGGATCACGCCGTCGTCGAGAATTTTTAGCGCGTTGGCGGCGAGCGTCGCGCCCGTCGTCGTGATGTCGACGATGAGTTCGGCCTGCCCCGCCGCGGGCGCGCCTTCGGTGGCGCCGGAGCTTTCGACGATGCGGTAATCGCTGACATGCATCTTCGCGAAAAAGCGGCGCGTCAGATTGATGTATTTCGTCGCGACGCGCATGCGCTCGCCCCGCCGCGCCCGGAAGCTCGCCGCGACATCCTCAAGATCGGCCATGGTCCTGACGTCGATCCATGCGCGAGGAGCGGCGACCACCACATTGGCGCCGCCAAATCCGAGCGGCGTCAGCAGCGCCACCTTCTCATCGGCGTCGGCCAGCGTCTCGCGCACGAGATCCTCGCCGGTGACGCCCATATGGACCTGGCCGCTGGCGAGCTGCGCGACGATGTCGGCGGCCGACAGGAATGCGATCTCGACGTCCTTCAGACCCGCGAGCTGGCCGCGATAATCCCGCGCGCCGCGCCCCTGCACGATGTCAAGCCCGGCGCGCGCGAAAAAGGCCGCCGCGTTCTCCTGCAGGCGCCCCTTCGACGGCACGGCGAGGACAAGCGCATCGCTCATGCGCCTTGTCCCCTCGCGCCGGCGGGCTGACCGAGGCGATCGACCCAGATCGCCGCGCCGACGGCGGGAATGGCGCGATCGGCGCCGAGCGTCGCCAGAAGCTGGTCGTAGCGCCCGCCCGCGACGACCGGCTTCTGATCTGGCCGCGCGCGATTATGCGCCTCGAAGACGAAGCCCGTGTAGTAATCGAGATTGCGCGTAAAGCTCGCCTCGAAGCGCAGCGCCGCGACGTCGAAGCCGAGCGCTGCGATGAAGCCGAGCCGCGTGTCGAGCGCATCCAGCGGCGCCGCGAGATCGAGACCGGCCTCGCCCGCAAGCTGGCGCAATTGCGCGGAGGCCGAATCGGGATCGCCCTCGATGCGCAGGAACCGCTCTATGATGGCGAGTTTCTCGGCCGACACGCCGGCGCCGTTTCGGAGCGCCGCCTGCTCCAGGAAACGGTCAGCGATCTCGCCCGGCGTGCGCCCGCCGACCGAGGCGATCCCCGCGATGGAGAGGAGATCCTCGACGAAGGCGCGGGCGCCCTGCTTGTCGGCGCCCTCCAGCATGCCAAGCACGCCGGAATGATCCCGACCGGCGCCGGCGCGGGAGGCGTTGAGGATCGTAGAGACCGATTTGCCCTGGCTGTGCCCGCGCGCGATGCGGCGGCGCCATTCGGGCGCAAGGTCGAGCGCCGCGAGCAGCCCCGAGAACAACCCGGCGTCGCCGATCCGCACACTGAGATCGAGAGCATGCGCGGCGGACGCCGCATCGAGCGCGAGCGTCAGGATTTCCGCGTCCGCCGCCTCCGCGTCCTCGCGCCCGAAACTCTCGACGCCGGCCTGCGTGAACTCAGGCGTTTGCCCGGCGGCGTAGCGGAACACGGGGCCGCAATAGGAATAGGTCGCGCACCGCCCGGCGGCGCCGGAGGCGAGATAGCGCCGCGAGACCGGAATCGTATATTCCGGCCGCAGGCAATATTCGGCCCCCGAGAGATCACTCGTGAGATAGAGCTGCCCGCGCAAATCCTCACCGGAATCGAAGAAAATCGACGCCGGCTGCAGGATCGGCGGCTCGCAGCGCGCATAGCCGGCGCGGATCAGATGCGTCGCGACGGCGTCGGCGGGGTTTTGAACGGGCGTCACGGCGCGGCTCATCCAATTTGCTTGACGTACTGGCCTCGCAGGCTGCCCGGGGATGCCGCGCCCTCCAGAGCCCTCTTGGTGAGGAGGGTCTGTAAGACCCTTCTCGAACCACGAGGGCGACATAGGCTAACGACGCATCCTTCGAGACCCAGGCTTCGCCTGCTCCTCAGGATGAGGCGTTTTTACGACCCCACAAGCCAAAGCTGTTTAGCAGGAGGATGCGCAAGCCGCGACAGCTTTTGCTGAAAAGGTTAACGCGGCTCAGATTTGGTGGCGTTCGAGAACCTCCCGCACGGCCGCGACGAGGACCGTCTCCGGGACCGCGAATTGCGCCTTGGCGCGCAACTCAAGGTAGTCCGCGCGATCCTTGCTGGCGGCGGCGAGTTCGCCGCCAAGGACAAGATCGCGGATCGTGACATGCGGCCCTTCGGCGTGGTCGCGCTCGTTCGAACCTTGAATGACCGCGCAGATCGAGCCGCGCTTGTCGGCGTATTTCAGCTGCGCGTTCATCCCGGATTGGCCGAGATAGAGTTCGGCTCTGATGTTCTCCGCCCGCAATGCGGCGACAAAGCCCTGGTAGCGGGCGAGGTGTTCCTTGTCGAGCGAAAGCACGACCACGGGGCCATGGTGAGGCCTTGCGCCGACGATCGGCGAGCCGACCGCCTTCAGCGCGGCGTAGAGGCGCGAAACGCCCATGGAGAAGCCGGTCGCCGGGACGTTCTCGCCGCGAAAGCGCCCGACAAGGCCGTCATAACGCCCGCCGCCGCCGACAGAGCCGAAGCGGATCGGCTTGCCGTCCTCGCCCTCGATCTCGAAGGTGAGTTCGGCCTCGAAGACGGGGCCGGTGTAATATTCGAGGCCGCGCACGACGGACGGGTCGACCACAATCCGACCATCGCCGTAACCCGCCGCTTCCACAAGCGTAGCAATTTCCCGAAGTTCATCTAAACCGGATTGAAACAGCTCGTCTTCTGGAAACACCTGCCTGATGTGTTGCACCCTTCTGAAATTGTCGGTCTCAAAAGCCCTGGCTCCCGACGCATGCGAAGCAATGCTTTGCGAGACGCCGCCTTCGACGAACGCCAGGAGCGAGCCGATCTCATCGTCGCCGAGGCCAGCGCCTTTCGTAAAATCGCCGCTCTCGTCCTTGCGTCCCGGTCCTAGAAGCTGGCGCACCCCATCGGGTCCCAGCCGGTCGAGCTTGTCCACCGCGCGCAGCACCGTGAGGCGGCGCCCGGCGTTCTCCTCGCCGCCAAGCCCGATCGCCTCAAGCACGCCATCCAGCACCTTGCGGTTGTTCACCTTGATGACATAGCCGCCGCGCGGCACGCCCAGCTTCTCCAGCGTATCGGCCGCCATCATGCACATCTCGGCGTCGGCGGCGACGCTCGCCGCGCCCACCGTATCGGCGTCGAACTGCATGAACTGGCGAAACCGCCCCGGCCCCGGCTTTTCGTTGCGAAACACGAAGCCCGCGCGGTAGCTGCGATAGGGCTTCGGCAATTTATCGAAATGTTCCGCCACATAGCGCGCGAGCGGCGCGGTGAGATCGTAACGCAGCGAGAGCCAGCTCTCCTCACGATCTCGCTGTTGCGATAGATCGCCAGCGATACGATCTCGCTGTTGCGATGGATCGCCAGCGACGTCATCCCTGAACGAAAAGACGCCCTCGTTCGGGCGGTCCTGATCGGGCAGGAATTTTCCCAAAGCGTCGGTGAACTCGATGAAGGGCGTCTCGACAGCCTCGAACCCGTAAAGCTCGTAGGATTCCCGGATCGCCGCGAGCATTCTTTCGGTGGCGGCGATCTCGGCCGGCCCGCGATCGCCAAACCCGCGCGGCAGCCGGGCGCTCGCGCGCGCCGGCGTTTTCTTCTCGTCATTCATGTCGGATAGCCTCGCAACTGCCTGCTTCTTACGTTGCGGCGCGGGCGCCCGCAAGCCGGTCCGTTCGACGCCCCCGCGAACGACCCCTTGGAAGCCGCCGGAAACGCCCTACTTACTATGCGGCGAAACGAATGCGCCAATTTTTCACCGGAGAAGGCTATGTCACCCGAGGAACGTCAGTTGCTCCAAGGCCTGTTCGAGCGCATCCAGAACGCCGGCGCCGCGCCGCGCGACCGGGACGCCGAGGCCTTCATCCAGGACGCGGTCAAGGCGCTGCCCTACGCGCCCTATCTCCTCGCCCAGACCGTCATCGTGCAGGATCAGGCGCTCCGCGCCGCCAATGACCGCCTGCAGCAGCTCGAAGCGCAGGTCCGCGATCTCGAGCAGCATGCGCAGCCGCAACAGGCCGGCGCCGGCGGCTTCCTCGGCGGCCTCGGCTCGCTGTTTGGCGGCAACCCGCCTCCGCCCGCGCGCGGCCCCGCACCGTCGCCCGGCTGGAACCAGCAGCCGCCGCAGCAGCAGAATTACGGCCAGCAGGCCGGCCCCTGGGGCGCGCCGCAAGGCGGACCCATGGGCGGACCAATGGGCGGAGCCGGCGCTTTTGGCGGCGGACCCTTCGGCGGCCCCTCGCAGGGCGGCGGCTTCCTCAAGGGCGCGCTCGGCGCGGCGGCCGGCGTCGCGGGCGGCGTACTCCTCGCCGATTCGATCAAGGGCCTGTTCGGCGGCCACAATAATCCGCTTGGCATTGGCGCCGGCGTTCCCGGCATCGATCAGGGGCTCGCCGGACTTGGCGGCGGGCGCGAGACGATCGTCAACAATTATTATGGCGATGATGCGCTGCGTCAGCAGGACGCCCAGCAGGACGCGGATCAAGATCAAGACGACGCGCAGGACGCCGCTGACAACGGCTCGGATTTCGGCGGCGACGACGGCAGCGCGGACGTCTGATCGGCGGGCGAGGCCCATGGCCGGGGGAGCCCGGCCATGGGGGCTGGTTTATGCCGCAACGCCGCAAGCGCGAAGGCGATTTCGCGGCTCGTCGTCAGAGGAGAAGAGCGGCGGATTTCGTTCTGTAAAAGCAATGCCGCTTGACTTTTTGCTGCAAAGCAGCGATAGAGACGGCGTCTACTTCAGCGTAGATGTTGGCGCGCCGATTGCGTGAAGGATAGGTTTCTATCCTCCTGTCGGACGCCCGGCGCAATCCGCTCGACAGCCCAGGCCACGCAGGGCGTCCAAACTATTTTCAGCCCGTTTCCCGCCATCCGGCGGCGCATTTCGGGCTTATCGAAAGAACCCCACTTGCAAGACTTCTCCGGACTCGGCCTCGCCGCGCCCCTTCTCCTTGCCCTGAACAAGCTCGGCTACGCCACGCCGACGCCCATCCAGGCGCAAGCCATTCCTCATGTCATGGCGGGCCGCGATCTCGTCGGCATCGCCCAGACCGGCACCGGCAAGACCGCCGCCTTCGCCCTCCCCATTCTTCATCGCCTGCTGGCCAATCCGCAACCCGCCCCCCGCGGCGGCGCCCGCGTTCTGGTGCTGAGCCCGACGCGCGAACTCGCGAGCCAGATCGCCGAGAGCTTCCGCAGCCTCGGCTCGCAAATGCAGCTTTCGGTCGCCGTCGTCTTCGGCGGCGTGCCGCATGGCGCCCAGATCCGCGCGCTCCAGCGCGGGCTCGACATTCTCGTCGCGACGCCCGGCCGCCTCGTCGATCATCTCGACAGCCGCGTCGCCCATCTTGGCAAGACTGAATTCTTCGTCCTCGACGAAGTCGATCAGATGCTCGACCTCGGCTTCGCCAAGTCGATCCGGCGCATCGTCGGCACGTTGCCGAAGCAACGTCAAAATCTGTTCTTCTCGGCGACGATGCCAACCGAAATCGCCAGGCTCGCCGGCGAACTCCTCCATGATCCGGTCCAGGTCTCCGTCACGCCAGTGGCGAAGACGGCGGACCGCGTCAACCAGCAGGTCCTGTTCGTCGAGACCCATCGCAAGCGCGACGTGCTCGTCAACCTCCTCGCCGATTCCGCGATGACGCGCACCATCGTCTTCACGCGCACGAAGCGCGGCGCGGACAAGGTGACGCAGCATCTCGACGCGTCCGGAATCGCCGCCGTCGCCATTCACGGCAACAAGAGCCAGAGCCAGCGCGAGCGCTCGCTCGAGGCCTTCAAGGCGGGCCGCGTGCGCGCCCTCGTCGCAACCGATATCGCCGCGCGCGGCATCGACATCGACAACGTCTCCCATGTCGTCAACTTCGATCTGCCCGAGGTCGCCGAAGCCTATGTGCACCGGATCGGGCGCACCGCCCGGGCGGGCGCCGAGGGCGTCGCCATCTCGCTCTGCGACGGCGCCGAGCGCGACCTGCTGCGCAACATCGAAAAGCTGACGCGCATCGCCCTGCCGACGCAGGACCGCCGCGCGGCGCCAGGTTCGCCCGAGTCGAAGCCGCCAGCGCGGGCGACCGCCGCAAGGCATGATCAGGACGGGCCGCAGCAGGAGCGCCATCAGCAGGAGCGGCGCGCTGGCGCGGCGCGACCGCACGGCTTTGGCGGGCGCGGACCCGGCGCCCACGCAACGCGGACGCCACGGGCGCCTTATGGCGCGAGGCCGCAGGGCTCGCGCGGGCAAGACGCCGCCGTCTGATCCTCGACTCTTCGCAGACCTGATCGCGCCGCGCAATTCATTCCATGATGCGCGGCGCTCTTACGTGAAGACCGGCTCCAAGTTTCGGGTCCGCCGCTCTCGCCCATCCTGATGGCGAAACGGAGCGTCACCTCCGGCGGCGCACGCGGTTTACAGACGCTCGACTCCCCGAAAACGCTGGCGGATCAGCTCCCGACCTGCTCAAGGCTCACGCCAGTCGTTTCGATCCGGAAAAGCCAGGTGACGACCGCCCCAAGCAGCGACGTCCCGACGAGGATGTAAAGCAGCGCCTGCGTCCCGATATCGGCGAGCAGGATCGGGAACAAAAACGCGGTCGCGACCGCGCCGATCTTCGCGAAGGCGGCTGCGAACCCCGCGCCCATGCCGCGAACGCGCGTCGGAAAGACCTCGCCGGCGATGAGGTATGTTTGCGCGTTCGGTCCGAGGTTCGTCATGAAGTTGAAGATCATGAAGCCAGTGAAGATCAGAAGGATCTGGTTCCCGCCAGCGACGTAACTCGAAGAAGCCGCGATCGCCAGCCCGACTGCGCAGCCGATGAAACCCAGGATCTGCAGCCGGATGCTGCCCACCCTATCCACGAAAAGAACGGCGCAGACGATGCCGACGATCAGCAAAAGATCGATCAAGCCGGCTCCCTTAGCCGCGAGGACGTCGTTGTTGATGAGATCGGTGAGGCTTCGCACATGCGCCGTCTTGTGGCCGATCGAGGCGGCGAGGATCGTCGGCGTAAAGATGCCGATGCCATAAGTTCCGAGGTCCTGCAGAAACCAGGGAACCGAGGCGAGAATCGTCGCGCGGCGATTGGCCTTATCAAACAGCGCCGCAAAATTCCGCTCCGCGCGAGCGGCGGCCGGCTGCGCGAGCAGCACCTCCTTCGGATAGACCGGCTTGCGCGCCAGAAGCCGGCTGACTTGCTTCTCCGCCTCGTTTTCGCGGCCCCTCGCAAGCAGCCAGTGAGGGCTCTCGGTGATCGAAAACCGGCCGATGATGACGATCACGGCGGGAATGATCGCCGTCGCGTACATCCAGCGCCAGGCGCCGATCTCGGGAATGTTTTTGAGCACGACGTAGCCGACAACCGTCCCGGTCAGCGCGCCGAGAGCCTGAAAAGCGAACGCGCCGAGTACGAGGCGCCCCCGCTTGCTGCTCGGGATGCTTTCGGAAATGATCAAATGGGCGGTCGGATAATCGCAGCCGAGCGCGACTCCGAGGCCGAACAGGAAAACGACGAGCCAGATGTAACTCGGGCTCACCACCAGCAGGCACAGGAAAACAATAAAAATAGCCATTTCGGCTATGAACATGACCTTGCGGCCGAAATAATCCGACAGGCCGCCGAGGCCGATGGCGCCGACAAGGATGCCGAACAGGCTCGCCGCGCCGATCACGCCATGCTGCGCTTTCGTGATGTCGAACTCTTCCGCGATGAGCGGCATGGCGACGCCGGTCATGAAGACGACGAGGCCCTCGAAAAATTTGCCGGCCGCGGCGAGCGCCCAGATGCGCCATTGCATCGAAGTCATCGGCGTCGACTGGAGGGTCGTCCCGTCGGTCCAGACGGGCGTCTCGTCGATATAGGTCTGAACCGATCGCCCGTGTAACGCCGCTTTCCGTTCCGGCGCAGAAGAATCGGCGACGCTCATGCCAGTTGCTCCCTGGAAGAGGCGCAGAGCCGGTGCGCTCTCTCGGACCTGATCCCGACGCTGGATCGACCCTGCGCCTCCCGCGCCCGTTTCGTTTCGATCATGTGCGTAATCGGAAGGAAATCACAGGAAAGCGACAACTGGAAGACGATCCCCGAATCCTGGACTATGTTGTTTGCCTGCGCCGCCAGGGACATGTCGTCGCCGGGCGGCGGCCTGCGCGGCGCGCGGAAAAGAGAAGTTCAAGAAGCCCGATGCAAATGACCGTTCCCCGCGACTGCCTGCTCAAAACCCAATTCGACATGCTGGCCCGCTACAACGCCTTCGCCAACGGGCGCCTTTATGAGGCGGCGGGCGCGCTGAGCGAAGCGGACTATCGCGCCGACCACGGCGCCTTCTTCAAATCGGTTGAATGCACGCTCAATCATCTGCTGGTCGCCGACCGCATCTGGATGCAGCGCTTCACCGGCGCGGGCGAAGCGCCGAACAGGCTGAACGCCATATTATTCGACGGATTCGCCCCCCTTCGCGCCGCGCGCGCGGCGGAGGACGCCCGCATCCGCGTCTATGTCGAAGCATTGGGCGAGGCCGAGCTGACGCGCGTGATTTCCTACCGGGGCGTCACCTCGCCCAATCTGGTCGAACAGCCGCTGTGGGAAGCCCTCACCCATTTCTTCAACCACCAGACGCATCATCGCGGCCAAGTTCACGCGCTGCTGACGCGGATCGCGGGCTCAGCGCCCGAGCTGGATCTTTTGATCTACCAGCGGCTCGCCAAGGCCGGCGCGGCGTGAGGCGCTTCGCGGCGTCGAAAGGCGCGCCCTGATTTCTATTTATAGGCCATGCGCAGATTGAGCGTGCTCTCGACGCCGACCTTGTCATAGTTGGCGGCGAGCCATTCCCGCGCGGCGATCCGCCCATAGTCGTGCAGTTGCTCCATCATCGGCCAGGAGGCCCTCACTTTCGTGGAGGCGGCGAAAGGCGCGAGGAATTTGCCGCCCTCGATTCGATGAACCCGCGTGCGCATATATTCGTCGCCCGACAGCCTGCCCTTGTCGATCAGCCGGTTGACGAAATCCATGGCGCGGAATTCGCCCATGACCGCGCCATTGAAGGTGATTTC
Source organism: Methylocella sp. (assembly GCA_052146775.1). Taxonomy (GTDB): domain Bacteria; phylum Pseudomonadota; class Alphaproteobacteria; order Rhizobiales; family Beijerinckiaceae; genus Methylocapsa. The sequence continues at coordinate 14,685 of JBKQMI010000052.1, forward strand.
ATTGAGGCGGTCCTGAATGTCCCGCGCGGTTTTCGGCAGTTCGTTGCGCTCGATCGGATTGATCTGCACGATCAGGATGTCGGCGCAGCCCGTCTTGTAGAACAGGGGGAAAAGCGCGGGATTGCCCATGTAGCCGCCGTCCCAATAGGGCACGCCGGCGATCTCGACCGCCTGAAACAGGAACGGCAGACAGGCGGAGGCCATCACATGATCGGCCGTCAGCTCATAGCCTTCAAACACCGCGATCTGGCCATTCTGGACATTGGTCGCCGAGACGAAGAGCTTCAATTCGGTCAGGGCGCGCACCTTCTCGAAATCGATCATTTTGACGAGGTGGTCGCGCAGCGGATTGATGTTCAGCGGGTTGAAATCATAGGGGCTCGAATAATGGGTCAGAAAATCCGTCCACCAATAAGCGAGATTGGCCTGCAGCGGCCAGTCCTGAAAGAACAGGTGGATGAATTTCTGCTGCGCGGGCGTGAAGGCGCCTTCATCGCTGATCGAGCGCCAGAATTTCGCAAGACTCTTGCGCGCGCCCGCGCGCCCGCCCTGAAGATAGCCCTCGGCGAGAACGACCGCGTTCATCGCGCCCGCGCTGGTTCCCGTGATCGCCTCGATGTCGAGCCGCTCGTCCTCGAGGATGGCGTCCAGCACGCCCCAGGTGAAGGCGCCGTGCGAGCCGCCGCCCTGCAGGGCGAGGCTGATCCGCTTCTGGCCGGTCCAGTCGATCGGCGTCGCCGCGTCGCTCATGCGCGTCCCCGCATCGCTTGAAGCTCAGTCACTCGGCCGTCCAGCCGCCGTCGATCGAGATATTGGCGCCCGTGATCTGCTTGGCGGCGTCGCTGGTGAGGAAAACCGCGAGCGCCGCCACCTCGTCGACGGTGACGAACTCCTTGGTCGGCTGCGCCGTCAGCAGCACGTCGTTGATGACCTGTTCGCGGGTCATATGGCGCGCCGCCATGGTGTCGGGGATCTGCTTTTCGACGAGCGGGGTCCAGACGTAGCCGGGCGAGATGCAATTGACCGTGACGCCGAACCGCGCGAGCTCGAGCGCCGCCGTCTGGGTCAGGCCGTCGATGCCGTGCTTGGCGCTGACATAGGCGGATTTGAACGGCGAGGCGACTTTCGAATGGGCCGAGGCGGTCGAGATGATGCGGCCCCATTTGCGCGCCTTCATGCCGGGGATCGCGGCGGCGATGGCGTGGAAGGCGGCGGAAAGGTTGATGGCGATGATGAGGTTCCAGCTGTCGATTGGAAACTCCTCGATCGGCGCGACATGCTGGATGCCGGCGTTGTTGACGAGGATGTCGACGCTGCCGAGGGCTTTTTCGGCGTCCGCCACCATCGCGCGGATCTGTTCCGGCTTCGTCATGTCGGCCGGCGAATACAGCGCCTTGACGCCGAAATCCTTTTCGATGCCGGCGCGCTCCGCCTCGATCGCCGCGGCGTCGCCGAAGCCGTTGATGACGACATTGGCGCCCTCTTTGGCGAAGGCGCGCGCGATGGCGAGCCCGATGCCGCTGGTCGAACCCGTGACGATGGCGTTGCGCGTTTTCAGGGACATGGCTTGGCTCCGTGAGGATGAGAGGGAAGCTTTCGAGGGAATCGGCGCTAGCGAATTCTACACCGCGAATCGGGAAACGCGCCAGCGGCCGCACGGGTTCGCCACGCGGGTCGCCTTCTCCGCGTCTTTGCGATATATTGGTCTTATGACAGTTTCACGCGCGCCTCTCCGCGATCATGAGGCTCCAGCGCAAGATCACGCGGCGCATGACCATTCGGCGCATGATCACGGCGAGAGCGCGCTCGGCGCCGCGCTCGCCCTCTGCCGGGACGAAGGCATCGCCTTGACTCCGGGCCGGCGGCGCATTCTCGAAATTCTCGCGCGCGAGGGGCGTCCGCTCGGCGCCTATGATCTGATCGACCGCGTCGCGGCGGCAACCGGCAAGCGCCCGGCCCCGATCTCCATTTATCGAGCGCTCGATTTCCTGCTCGAAAACCATCTCGTGCACCGCCTCGCCTCGCGCAACGCCTATCTCGCCTGCGGCCATGGCCACGCCCGGCAGGCCGCCATCGCCTTCTTAATCTGCGAAGCTTGCGGCGAGGTGGAGGAAGCCGATTCGGGCGCGCTGCGCGGCAGCATCGCCGAACTGACCGCCGAGGCGCATTTCTCCCCGCGCGCGCAGGTGATGGAGGTCACTGGGCTTTGCAGGGTCTGCGGGCGGGCTGATAACGCCCCTCCCCATCGCCGCGGCGCTTGACGCCAAAACCGTTTTTGGCCACGACTGTCGCGCCTTCATAGGTTCAGATTGCGCCGGTTAAGATCGCGCCGCGCCAAAACTTCGGGAAACCGCATGACCCATGACACGCAGGCTCCCTCGCCCGACTACGCCCGCGAGCAAGCCGCCGGGCCTTCGCCGCGCCGGCGCTCGGTCGGCGTTCTCGTCGGCTCGGGCGCGGCGGCCGTAGAGGTCGGCGGCGGCGCGCCGATCGTCGTCCAGTCCATGACCAATACCGATACGGCGGATGTCGAGGCGACCGTCGCGCAGGTGGCGGCGCTGGCGCGGGCCGGCTCGGAGCTGGTGCGCATCACGGTGGATCGCGACGAGGCCGCCGCCGCCGTGCCGCATATCCGCGAAAGACTCGCGCGTCAGGGCTGCTTCGTGCCGCTCATCGGCGATTTCCATTACATCGGCCACAAGCTGCTGGCCGACCATCCGGCCTGCGCCGAGGCGCTGGACAAATACCGCATCAACCCCGGCAATGTCGGCTTCAAGGACAAGAAGGACCGCCAGTTCTCGGCCATCGTCGAAATGGCGATAAAGCACGGCAAAACGGTGCGCATCGGCGCCAATTGGGGCTCGCTCGATCAGGAGCTTCTGACCAGCCTCATGGACGCCAACGCCAAGACCGCCGCGCCAGCCCCGGCCGACGCCGTGATGCGCGAGGCCATGGTGCAGTCCGCCCTGCTCTCAGCCGCCCGGGCCGAGGACATCGGCCTCGCGCGGGACAAGATCATTCTCTCGGCCAAAGTCTCCGCCGTGCAGCAGCTCATCGCCGTCTACCGCACGCTGGCGCGGCGCAGCGATTACGCCCTGCATCTTGGCCTGACCGAAGCCGGCATGGGCTCGAAAGGCATCGTCGCCTCCTCCGCGGCGCTCGGCGTGCTGCTGCAGGAAGGCGTCGGCGACACCATTCGCGTCTCGCTAACGCCCGAGCCCGGCGGCGACCGCACCATCGAGGTTAAGGTCGGCCAGGAAATCCTGCAGACCATGGGCTTTCGCACCTTCGTGCCGCTGGTCGCCGCCTGCCCCGGCTGCGGGCGCACCACCTCGACCGTGTTCCAGGAACTCGCCCACGACATCCAAGCCTATATCCGCGATGAGATGCCGCTCTGGAAGACCCGCTATCCGGGCGTCGAGACGCTGAACGTCGCGGTGATGGGCTGCATCGTCAATGGCCCCGGCGAATCGAAACACGCCGACATCGGCATTTCGCTGCCCGGCACGGGCGAGACTCCGGCTGCGCCCGTCTTCATCGACGGCCAGAAGGCGATGACGCTGCGCGGCGAAGGCATCGCCGCCGAATTCAAGACGCTCGTCGAGAACTATATCGAGCGCCGCTTCGGCGGCGTCAAAAGCGCGGCGGAGTGAGGGCGCGCGCCCTTGGCCCCTGTCTGAGAAATCGCGCCGCGCCGGGCGTCGCGCTCGAAGGTGAAATCACGGAACGGAATGCGGCGCGAGGGTCGGCTTCCATGCCCGCCGCCTCGAATGGGTCGAGAGGCGGCGCCGTCGGCATCGCCACCAAGGTGACGAAGCGCAGCGACCGCCGCCTTACGATCTCATTGCTTTTTATTGCACCGCCACCACATTCGCGACCGGCGTGAGACAATCATAATATCCCGAGCCGGAGTTGCGGATCGTGAAATTCAGCGCGGTCGTTCCGGCGCCCGCCTCGGCAATGATATTGTGCCCCGTATCGTCCCAAAGCTGCGGCAAAGGAAGGCCGCTGCTGCCATTCCAGTCGCTATCGTTCGCGGCCGATCCCGGCCCCGCGATCTTGACTCCGTTAAGCGTGGTGACTTCGTTCGCAAGCGTGGATATCGATGTCCTGCTCGATCCCGTCTGTCCATCGGCGCCTATATTGTCGAACAATGCGGATACGCCCTTGGAGGCGACCGGCAGAGCGAGCGTGTAGGCGAGGCCGTTCCCGGCTAAGAAGGTCTTACCGGCTAGACCCTTGTCGTAAATCGAGGTTGTCGCCGTCCCGGTTCCAACTATGACCAGGGAAGCGCCCTCAAACAAAGGGTAAACAACTAGAGTCCATGGATCCTCACCGCCAGTGCTGCCCGAGGCTCCCGGCAAAAGCGTCACTTTGTAGAACCCGTTGCCGGTCGCGACGGATAGCGGTACGGCAGCTTTGAAAACAGAGATCGCGGAGCCGCCCCAACATGGGGTGGCGCCTGTGCCGACCACAGTTCCCCTTAGAGCGCCTTCCGACCGAATGGACCCTTCGGTCGATAAGAAATCGCTCCAGATTCAAAAGCTTGAGCATATTCTTGTCGATCAGATTGA
>JBKQMI010000053.1:0-8821 GCA_052146775.1 Methylocella sp.
TTCAATGTTTCGGTCGAGGACGTCACCGCCTTCGTGCTCGGCGGCCATGGCGACGACATGGTTCCCTCGCTGCGCTATTCGGCGGTCGCCGGCATTCCCCTGCTCGACCTCGTGAAGATCGGCTGGACGACGCAAGAGCGGCTCGACGCCATCGTGGAGCGCACCCGCAAGGGCGGCGGCGAAATCGTCAACCTCCTGAAAACAGGGTCGGCCTTCTATGCGCCCGCCGCCTCGGCGATCGCGATGGCCGAGTCCTATCTCAAGGACAAGCGCCGGGTGCTGCCCTGCGCGGCGAAGCTCGAAGGCCACTATGGCGTCGACAATCTCTATGTCGGCGTGCCGGTCGTGATCGGCGCCAATGGCGTCGAGAAAATCGTCGAGGTCGAACTCGACGAAGCCGAAAAGGCAATGTTCGCGAACTCCGTCGCATCGGTCCGCAGCCTCGTCGAGGCGTGCAAGACCATCAATCCGACGCTCGCGTAGGCGGTGTCGCCATGAATATTCACGAATATCAGGCCAAGGCGGTTCTGAAGGAATTCGGCGTTCCCGTGCCGCGCGGCGTTCCGATTCTGGCGACGGACGCGGCCAAATCCGCCGCGGCCGAACTCTCTGGCCCCGTCTATGTCGTGAAATCGCAAATCCATGCCGGAGGACGCGGCAAGGGGCGCTTCAAGGAGGCCGAGGCCGGCGCGCAGGGCGGCGTGCGGCTGGCGAAATCTCCTGCCGAGGTCGAGACCTATGTGGGCGAGATGCTCGGGCGCACGCTGGTGACGATTCAAACGGGACCCGCGGGAAAACAGGTCAACCGCCTCTACCTCGAAGAAGGCTCCAACATAGAAAGGGAGCTCTACCTCTCGCTGCTGGTCGATCGGGAGACCAGCAGGATCGCCTTCGTCGCCTCGACCGAGGGCGGGATGAACATCGAGGACGTCGCCCATAATACGCCGGATAAGATCGTCACCTTTTCGGTGGATCCGGCGACGGGCGCCGGGCCCCGTCACGGCCGCCGGCTCGCCAACGCTCTCGGGCTCGAAGGCGATCTCGCGAAGCAAGCCGGAAGGCTCGCAACGCAGCTTTACGAGGCGTTCGTCGCCAAGGACATGGCGATGCTCGAAATCAACCCGCTGATCGTCTCGGCGGAAGGTCAAATCATCTGTCTCGACGCCAAAATCTCGTTTGATGACAACGCGCTCTACCGCCACCCCGAGATCCTCGCGCTGCGCGATGAAACGGAGGAGGACCAAAAAGAGATCGAAGCCTCGAAACACGATCTCAGCTACATCTCGCTTTCCGGCGAGATCGGCTGCATGGTCAATGGCGCGGGCCTCGCCATGGCGACGATGGACATCATCAAGCTCTATGGCGCGGAGCCCGCCAATTTTCTCGACGTCGGCGGCGGCGCGACAAAGGAGAAGGTGACGGCGGCCTTCAAAATCATCACCGCCGACCCGCAGGTCAAAGGCATTCTGGTCAATATCTTCGGCGGCATCATGAAATGCGACGTCATCGCCGAGGGGGTCATCGCCGCGGTGAGGGAGGTCGGCCTCGCCGTTCCGCTCGTCGTGCGGCTTGAGGGCACCAATGTCGCGCTCGGCAAGAAAATCATCGGAGGTTCCGGCCTCGACGTGATCGCCGCCGAGGATCTCGACGACGCCGCCCAGAAAATCGTTGCCGCCGTCAGGAAGGCTTGAGAACGATGTCGATCCTGCTCAACAAGGATACGAAGATCATCTGCCAGGGCTTTACCGGCAAGAACGGGACGTTCCACTCCGAGCAGGCGATCGCCTATGGCGCCCTGATGATCGGCGGCGTCGCGCCCGGCAAGGGCGGCTCGACCCATCTTGGCCTGCCGGTGTTCGACACCGTCGACGAGGCGAAGGCGGCGACGGGCGCCGACGCCAGCGTCATCTATGTGCCGCCGCCCGGCGCGGCGGATGCGATCTGCGAGGCGATCGACGCCGGGATCGAACTGATCGTCTGCATCACCGAGGGAATCCCGGTGCTCGACATGGTCAAGGTCAAGCGCGCGCTGTGCGGCTCGAAATCGCGGCTCATCGGGCCGAACTGCCCCGGCGTCGTCACCGCCGGGGAAAGCAAGATCGGCATCATGCCAGCCAATATCTTCAAAAAGGGGTCCGTCGGCATCGTCTCGCGGTCGGGCACGCTCACCTATGAAGCGGTGTTCCAGACCACCCGCGAAAATCTCGGGCAAACCACCGCCGTCGGCATTGGCGGCGATCCGGTCAAGGGCGCGGAATTCGTCGAAATTCTGGAATTGTTCCTGAAAGACCCTGACACCCATTCCATCATCATGATCGGCGAGATCGGCGGCGGCGCCGAGGAGGACGCCGCGCAATTCATCAAGGACGAGGCTCGGCGCGGGCGCAAAAAACCGGTCGTCGGCTTCATCGCCGGACGCACCGCGCCGCCGGGACGGCGCATGGGCCACGCGGGGGCGATCATCAGCGGCGGCAAGGGCGGCGCCGAAGGCAAGATCGCGGCGATGGAATCGGCCGGCATCCGCGTCTCCCCTTCGCCAGCGCGGCTCGGCGCGACGCTCGCGGAGCTTTTGCGCGGATAGAGCGCCGCCGCAAACGAAAGCAGGGCCTTTGCTTTCTTATATTTACTCGCTTTCCCAAAGACTTAGGAACAGCATCGGCGACAGGAGCGCGAAAAAGTCATACCAGAAAGTTGAGAAAATTCTCGACATCGTCATGAGTGCGCATACGTAAGATAAAGGCTGATTGGTTCATCGTGCGATCGCAGCCGAAGGCCCGGAGCCTTCACCCCTTTGCGATTTCGCGGCGCTTGGGCCGGATTTTCTAAGGACGACACAGATGGCGCGCCAGAATGGCACTGATGCGGCGAGTGGTTCGGGGGGCTCCGGCGCGGGACGCTCGGAGCCGAACGCCAAATTCGCGCAGACCTCCTTTCTTTACGGCGGCAACGCCGCCTATGTCGAACAGCTTCAGGCCGATTTCGAGCGCGATCCGAACGCCGTCGATCCGGAATGGCGGGCCTTTTTCACGCAGCTGAACGATGATCGCGCGGCGGTCGAGCGCAATGCCAACGGACCGCTATGGCGCAAGCCGAACTGGCCGCTCGCCGCCAATGGCGAACTGATTTCGGCGCTCGACGGCGATTGGACGAAAGCGGCGGAGGGGGCGAAACCTGGCCCCAAACCCGCAGCCGCGCCGACCACCGACGTGCAGCGGGCGACGCGGGATTCGGTGCGTGCGCTGATGATGATCCGCGCCTACCGGATGCGCGGCCACCTGCACGCAAGGCTCGATCCCCTCGGCGTCGAACAGCCAAAGGACAGCGAGGAGCTGCATCCGGCGACCTACGGCTTCACCGAGGCGGATTTTGATCGCAAGATTTTTCTCGATCACGTGCTCGGCCTCGAATACGCGACCGTCCGGGAAATGCTGCCGATTCTACGCCGCACCTATTGCGACACCATCGGCTTCGAATTCATGCACATGTCGGATCCGGCGGAAAAAGCCTGGATGCAGGAGCGCATCGAGGGGCCGGGCAAGGAGATCACCTTCACCCGCGAAGGCAAACGCGCGATCCTCAACAAGCTGATCGAGGCCGAAGGCTTCGAGAAGTTTATCGATGTCAAATATACCGGCACGAAACGGTTCGGCCTCGACGGCGGCGAAGCCATGGTTCCGGCGCTGGAGCAGATCATCAAGCGCGGCGGCGCGCTCGGCGTGCGCGAGATCGTGCTCGGAATGGCCCATCGCGGCCGGCTCAACGTTCTGTCGCAGGTCATGGGCAAGCCGCACCGGGCGATCTTCCACGAATTCAAGGGCGGATCCTACACGCCCGACGAGGTCGAAGGCTCAGGCGACGTCAAATATCATCTCGGCGCCTCGTCCGATCGCGACTTCGACAACAACAAGGTTCACCTGTCGCTGACAGCCAATCCGTCGCATCTCGAAATCGTCGATCCCGTCGTTCTCGGCAAGGTGCGCGCCAAGCAGGATCAGCTGCACGACGTCGTCGATCGCACCCACGTCCTGCCGCTGCTGATCCATGGCGACGCGGCCTTCGCCGGGCAGGGCGTCATCGCCGAATGTTTCGGCCTCTCCGGCCTCAAGGGTTACCGCACCGGCGGCTCGATCCATTTCATCATCAACAACCAGATCGGCTTCACCACCTCGCCGCGCTACTCGCGTTCGTCGCCCTATCCATCAGACAGCGCGAAAATGATCGAGGCGCCGATCATTCACGTCAATGGCGACGATCCGGAAGCGGTGGTCTACGCCGCCAAGGTGGCGATCGAGTTCCGCCAGAAATTCCACAAGCCGGTGGTCATCGACATGTTCTGCTACCGCCGCTTCGGCCACAATGAGGGCGACGAGCCAAGCTTCACCCAGCCCTTGATGTACAAGAAGATCCGCGAGCACCGCACGACGCTCGACATTTACGCGGAGAAGCTGCTCGGCGAAGGCGTCCTCGCGCCGGGCGAAGCGGAGAAGCTGCAGTCCAATTGGCGCCATCGCCTCGAGGCCGAGTTCGAAGCGGGGCAATCCTACCAGCCGAACAAGGCCGACTGGCTCGACGGGCGCTGGTCGGGCCTCAAACCCGCGCTGCTCACCGCGGAGGACGACCGGCGCGGGCGCACCGGCGTCGACCCGATCCGGCTGAAGGAAATTGGTCAGCGGCTCACCGCCGTTCCGCAAGGACTCAACCTCCACAAGACCGTCGGCCGGCTGCTCGAGAACCGCCGCAAGATGATCGAGACCGGCGTCGGAATCGATTGGGCCATGGCCGAGGCCCTCGCCTTCGGCACGCTCGTCGATGAAGGCCACCCCGTGCGCCTCTCCGGTCAGGACAGCGAGCGCGGCACCTTCTCGCAGCGCCACTCCGTCCTCAACGATCAGGAGACCGAGGCGCGCTACGTGCCTTTGAACCATATCCGCGACGAGCAGGCGCATTACGAGGTCATCAATTCGATGCTCTCCGAAGAAGCCGTGCTCGGGTTCGAATATGGCTATTCGCTCTCCGAACCCAATGCGCTGGTGCTGTGGGAGGCCCAGTTCGGCGATTTCGCCAATGGCGCGCAGGTGGTGTTCGACCAGTTCATCTCGTCGGGCGAGCGCAAATGGCTGCGCATGTCGGGCCTCGTCTGCCTGCTGCCGCATGGCTACGAGGGGCAGGGACCAGAACATTCCTCGGCCCGCCTCGAGCGCTATCTGCAGATGTGCGCCGAGGACAACATGCAGGTCGCAAATTGCTCGACCCCGGCGAATTATTTCCACATCCTGCGGCGCCAGCTGAAGCGAGAATTCCGCAAGCCGCTGATCCTGATGACGCCCAAATCGCTGCTGCGCCACAAGCGCTGCGTCTCGAGTTTCGATGAATTCATCATCGGCTCGTCGTTCCATCGCGTGCTGCGCGATCACGGCGAAAAATTCCCCGCCGATTTCAAGCTGCGGCCCGACGCCGAGATCAGGCGCGTTGTGCTTTGCACCGGCAAGGTCTATTACGACCTCCTCGAAGAGCGCGAGAAGCGCGGCGTCGACGATGTCTATCTTTTGCGGGTCGAGCAGCTCTATCCCTTCCCTCTGAAAGCGCTCGTCGGTCTTCTGTCGCGCTTCAGGCAGGCGGATGTGGTCTGGTGCCAGGAAGAACCCAAGAACATGGGCGCCTGGAATTTCGTCGATCCCTACCTCCAATGGGTGCTCGGCCAGGCCGGCGGCAAATCGAAGCGCCCCCGCTACGCCGGCCGGCCGGCCGCCGCGGCGACGGCGACAGGCCTGATGCCGAAGCATCTCGCTCAGATGAAGGCGTTCATGGATGAGGTCTATGCGAACTGACGCGGCGATCCGCGGCGAGTCATTTCCTGCGTCGGTTTTCGGCGCTCTGGATCATTTTCAGCAAGGCGGGGCGTTAGCGAGATGACGATCGAAATCCGCGTTCCAACTTTGGGAGAATCCGTCAGCGAGGCGACGATCGGACGCTGGTTCAAGAAAGCGGGCGACGCCGTCAAGGCGGACGAACCGCTGGTCGAACTCGAAACCGACAAGGTGACCCTTGAGGTCAACGCCCCCTCGTCCGGCGTCTTGGCGGAAATCGCCGCCAAGGATGGCGAAACGGTCGGCGTCGGCGCGCTACTGGGGCAGATCAGCGATTCGGGCGCGGCGCCTGTGCAGGTCGAAACCAAAGCCGAAACCAAAGCCAAAACCCCGGCCGCTGGTCCAAGCCCCGCGCCAGCGCCCGTCGCCCCTGCCGCGGCGCCCGTCCCGGTTTCCGCGGGGCCGGCCATGGCGCCTTCGCCGGCCGCCGCCAAAATCGCGGCGGACCATGGCCTCGATGCGGCAGCCATCGAAGGCTCCGGCGTGCGCGGTCAGGTGCTGAAGGGCGATGTGCTGGCGAAGATCGCGAGCCCGGCGCCCGCGGCTCCCGTCGCTGCGCCCGCGCCTGCCCCGGTGCAGGCCCGCGCGCCATCGCCCGCGACAGACGCCGCGCGTGAGGAGCGCGTGCGCATGACGCGGCTGCGCCAGACCATCGCGCGCCGCTTGAAGGACGCGCAAAACACCGCCGCCATGCTGACCACCTTCAATGAGGTCGACATGAGCGAGGTCATGGCGCTTCGGGTGAAATACAAGGATGTGTTCGAGAAGAAGCATGGCGTGAAGCTCGGCTTCATGGGCTTCTTCGTCACAGCCGTCATCGGGGCCTTGAAGGAGATTCCCTCGATCAACGCCGAAATCGACGGCGACGATCTCGTGTTCAAGAATTACTATCATATCGGCATCGCCGTCGGCTCCGAGAAGGGCCTCATCGTTCCCGTCATGCGCGACGCCGACGAACTCGGCCTCGCAGGCATCGAGAAGACCATCGCGAACCTCGGCAAGCGCGCGCGGGACGGTCAGCTCAAGATCGAGGAGCTGCAGGGCGGAACCTTCACCATCACCAATGGCGGCATCTATGGGTCGCTGATGTCGACGCCGATCCTCAACGCGCCGCAGTCCGGCATTCTCGGCATGCACAAGATTCAGGAGCGCCCGGTCGCCATCGGCGGCAAGGTGGAGATCCGCCCGATGATGTATCTTGCGCTGTCCTACGACCACCGCATCGTCGACGGCAAGGAGGCTGTGACCTTCCTCGTGCGCGTCAAGGAGGCGCTGGAGGAGCCGGCGCGGCTGGTGCTCGATATTTGAAACGAAGGAGAGTCGATCCCGCCTTTCGCAAGGCTCAAAGATCTTCGCATAGGCGCTTCCTTTCCGTCACTCGTTGCGACGACGTTCCCGAGCGCCTGTATCTCGGGTCGATTCTGTGAGGCTTCATGTCAACCTACGATCTCATCGTCATCGGCGCCGGCCCCGGCGGCTATGTCTGCGCCATCCGCGCGGCGCAGCTTGGCTTGAAGGTCGCCGTCGTCGAGCGGCGCAAGACCAAAACGCTCGGCGGCACGTGCCTCAACATCGGCTGCATTCCCTCCAAGGCCCTGCTCTACGCCTCGGAGAAATTCACTGAAGCCGCGCATGACCTCGCCGCCCTCGGCGTCGTCGTGGGCGCGCCGAAGCTCGATCTGCCCGCGATGCAAAAGCACAAGGACGACACCGTCGCCGCCAACGTCAATGGCGTCGCGTTCCTGTTCAAGAAGCACAAGATCGAAACTTTCTTCGGCGCCGGCGCGATCAAGGGTCCAGGCGAGGTTGAAGTCACGGCGGAAGACGGCGCGATGCAGACGCTCGCAACCAAAAACATCGTCATCGCGACGGGATCGGATTCGGCGCCGCTCCCCGGCGTCGAGATCGACGAGGCGCGCATCGTCTCCTCGACCGGCGCGCTCAGCCTTAAAGAGCCGCCGAAGGATCTTCTCGTCGTCGGCGCCGGCGTCATCGGCCTCGAAATCGGCTCGGTCTGGGGCCGGCTCGGCAGCAAGGTGACAATCGTCGAATTTCTTGACCGCATTCTGCCCGGCGTCGACGCGGAGGTCGGCAAGCAGTTTCAGCGCATCCTGCAAAAGCAGGGCTTTACCTTCCATCTCGGCCAGAAGGTCGCGAAGATCGAAAAGGGCGAGCGCTTGCGGGTGACGATCGAGCCCGCGGCGGGCGGCGAAGCGTCAATGCTTGAAGCCGACGTCGTTCTGGTCGCGATCGGCCGCCGTCCCGTCACCGACGGCCTTGGCCTTGAAGCCGCCGGCGTCGCGACCGAGCGCGGCCGCGTCATTATCGACGATCGTTTCGCGACCAATATTCCAGGCATTTACGCCATTGGCGACGTCGTGCGCGGGCCGATGCTGGCCCACAAGGCCGAGGACGAAGGTCTCGCGGTCGCCGAAATTCTCGCCGGCCAACATGGCCATGTGAATTACGGGGTCATTCCCGGCGTCGTCTATACGAGCCCGGAGATCGCCTCGGTCGGCGCGACCGAAGAAGAGCTGGCCGCCAAGGGCGTCGCCTATAAGGTCGGCAAATTTCCCTTCACAGCCAATGGGCGCGCGCGGGCGATGCGGCAGACCGAGGGTTTCGTCAAAATCCTCGCGGATGCGGCGAGCGACCGCGTTCTCGGCGTCCACATCATCGGCGTCGGCGCGGGCGAACTCATCGCCGAGGCCTGCGTGCTGATGGAATTTGGCGGCTCGTCGGAGGATCTCGCCCGCACCTGCCACGCGCATCCGACGCTCTCGGAGGCCGTGCGCGAGGCCGCCCTCGCGGTGGAAAAGCGACAGATTCATTTGTGAGAGCACCGCCATGCGCGCGGCGATTCACCTGTCCAGCGGCGAAACGCGCGCGAAAAATGCGCCGGGTCCGAATAGCCGAGTTCGAACGCTGCGTTGGTGACGCTCGCCCGAGCCAAA
>JBKQMI010000054.1:0-28495 GCA_052146775.1 Methylocella sp.
GCCGCAAGCTACACTTTATTGGGCAGGGATCAAACCGTTGGACGCGCAGTGGTTTAGATTGAAACCCTGCTCCTGAAACGAAGCGGACATTGACCTTTGCCGACCTGAAAGTCTCCGAAGGGTGGAGCCCAGACCTTCGGATCAAACGCGCCGGCAGCGGAGATGCGCCATGTGCGGACCCTTCCGCGCCATCAGGAGCCAAGAAGCTTGTGCGAAGTGAAGCAAAAGCTCCGCCTTGACCTTTGCAAAGCGATCGATCGACGGTCAAAACGCTTCAAATGCGCTCACGGTAGTGTGACGGAAATTTGAAGCACAGATAAAGCTTTTATGAATGTCATTGACTTACATCAAAAAAGGTGATTGTTGTTGAATACTAGGCCTTCTTAACGACTGCTCAGGCTTGCTTGAAATTACAGTATAAAACGCATATATTTCTGCGAGTGCAGTTTTGCATCCAGCTTGAGCGGACACGTGTAGCGTGGATTCGCCGCCGATGATTGGTTTGCGGCTGATTTTACTGTATCTACGCGATTATCTTCTTAATCAAGGAGGTAAGGAAATGCTTAAGACTTCATTGAAATCAGCTTTGCTTGCGTCATGTTCGATCGGCATGATCTCTGCGGCCGCTGCTCAAACATCTGTTCGACAACTTCCGCCGGTCACCGCCCATTCCGTCGAGGGGACATACTTGCCCCCCCAGCTACATTATGAGGTGGCTGGCTATCTCCCCACAGAACCTGAAGCATTCGCCAACGAATCAGATGAAAAGGGATATTGCTCGGGCGCGACTGAGAATCCGCACAGCAACTAAACTGAGCGAGGAAAGTTTCCGGCGGAGCGTTCGCCGTTTCACCGCAGTCAGCGATTGGCTGACGTTCTCATATGCCTCGAAATTGGGTCCGACATAAAAAACCGTGGCGCTGTGCGCCAGTCATTCTGGGCAGCGCCACGACATTCCATAGCGCAGATTAGAGCCCTGCAAAGCCGCTATCGCGAGGACCGCTTAGGGTCGAAACCTGGTATCCGATGGGCCGCCTGTGAATGGCGACCCTTGGTGCAAAAGGAAATTGAAGCTCAGATGCTACCCCGAGTGAGGCGCCATCACGCGCGCAGCCGGTAGCCGGTGCGGAAAATCCACGTCACGATAATCAGGCAAAGAACCAAAAAAAAGATCGTCATGCCGAGGCTGACGCCGACGGCGACGTCGGATGCTCCAAAAAAGCTCCAGCGAAATCCGTTGACGAGATACACAACAGGATTGACCAGCGTGACGTTGCGCCAGAACGGCGGCAGCATGTCGATCGAGTAGAAGGTTCCGCCGAGAAAGGTCAGCGGCGTCACGATGAGGAGCGGCACGAGCTGCAGCTTTTCGAACCCGTCAGCCCAGATGCCGATGATGAAGCCGAGCAGGCTGAAGGCGACGGCGGTGAGGATTAAGAAACTCGCCATCCAGAACGGATGGAGGATGTCGAATGCGACGAAGAGGCGGGCGGTGGCGAGAATGATGAGGCCGATCAGGATCGATTTGCTGGCGGCGGCGCCGACATAGCCGCAGACGATCTCGAAGGGCGAGGCCGGCGCCGAGAGAATCTCGTAGATCGTGCCGGCGAAACGCGGGAAATAGATGCCGAAGGAGGCGTTGGCGACGCTGATCGTCAACAGCGAAAGCATGGTGAGGCCCGGCACGATGAAGGCGCCATAGCTGACGCCGCCGATCGTCGCCATATGCGACCCGACCGCGCCGCCGAAGACGATGAAATAGAGCGATGTTGAGATCACCGGCGAGGCGACGCTTTGCAACAGCGTGCGCCACATGCGCCCCATCTCGAACCGATAGATCGCGCGGATGGCGTAAAGATTCATGGCTGCTTCCTCACGAGACTAACGAAGATCTCTTCAAGCGAACTCTGCTTCGTGTCCAGATCCTGAAAATCGATTTGAAGTTCGCCGAGCCGCCGCATCAGGGGCGCGATGCCGGCCTCCCCAGCCTCGCGGTCGAAGGTGTAGACGAGTTCGCCGCCATCCGCCGAGAGAGCCAGATTGAACGGCTTGAGTTCGTCGGGAATGCGCTCAAGCCTGCTGCGCAGCGCGAGCGTCAGGCGCTTCTCGCCGAGCTTTTGCATCAAGGCGGTCTTGTTCTCGACGAGGATGATTTCACCCTTGCGGATGACGCCAACGCGGTCGGCCATCCCCTCGGCCTCTTCGATGTAATGGGTGGTCAGGATGATGGTGACGCCCGTCTCGCGCAGCGCGCGCACCATCGCCCACATGTCGCGGCGCAGTTCGACGTCGACGCCGGCGGTCGGCTCATCGAGGAAAAGGATGCGCGGCTCATGCGACAGCGCCTTGGCGATCATCAGGCGGCGCTTCATGCCGCCGGACAAGGTCATGATCCTGTTGTCCTTCTTGTCCCAGAGCGAGAGGTCGCGCAGCAGCTTCTCGATAAAGGCCGCGTTTGGCGCCTTGCCGAACAGGCCGCGACTGAAGCGGACGCTGTCGAGGACGCTGGTGAAAGCGTCCGTCGCCAGCTCCTGCGGCACGAGTCCGATCGCCGCGCGCGCCGCGCGATAGTCGCGGGCGATGTCGTGACCATCGGCGAGAATGGTCCCGGTGGTTGGATTGACGATGCCGCAGACGATGCTGATGAGCGTGGTCTTGCCGGCGCCGTTGGGACCGAGGAGCGCGAATATTTCGCCCCGCCGGATGTCGAGGTTGATCGTCTTCAGCGCCTCGAAGCCGGAGCCGTAGATCTTGGTCAGATTGGATATGGAGATGATTGGAGTCACGCGGCGCCTCGGTTGAAGAGATGTGTTTTCTAGGCGAAAGACTCAGTCGTCCGCGTTTCGACGCCGCGTTCGGAAAAGCTTCTGCGCGCCGCTTCGAGCGAGCCCTCGACGTCGATTGCGCGGCATGCGTCGTCGATCACGATCGCCGTGAAGCCCGCTGCCTGCGCATCCTCGGCCGAGTAGCGCACGCAGAAATCGAAGGCGAGGCCTGCGATGAAAATGCGCTTAAATCCACGCTCGCGCAGATAGCCGCGAAGGCCCGTCGGCGTCGTCCGGTCATTCTCGAAAAAGGCGGAATAAGAATCGATTTCCGCGCGAAATCCCTTGCGCAGAATGAGAGCGGCATGCGGGACGCGGAGATCTTCACGCAGAGCTGCGCCATGCGTCTCCTGAACGCAATGGTCCGGCCAGAGAATCTGCGCGCCATAGGGCGCCGCGATGGTCCCATAAGGCGTGCGGCCGTGGGTCGATGCGAAAGAGCGATGTCCGCGCGGATGCCAGTCCTGCGTCAGCGCGACATGCTCGAAGCGCTGCGCGAGGCCATTGATCGGCGCGACGACCGCATCGCCATGCGGAACCGAAAGGCGCCCGCCGGGGCAAAAGTCGTTTTGCACGTCGACGACGAGAAGAAGGTCGTCCGCGCCGATTGTGATGCTGGTCGTCATAAACCGCTTTCCTCGGCTCGCCATCGTCGGCGCCGTTGCGGCTTTTTTCAGGGCGGCGCCGGCGCTGATTTCGTCGCTCTTCGGCAAAGGTCGCGCTGGGGCTGGCCGCAGCGGACGCGGCCTTCACATTAATCGCATCGCGCATTTGGAACAAAGCCGCAGAAACTTGTATGCTGAAATTAGAAAATCCGCATGATCGACGCGAGAAACATAACGCGAGGTTGGCGATCAGGCATTGGAGGTCCGCCATGACGGATGAAAAAAAGGAACGCACCTATTCGGACGAGGAAGTCGAGGCCCGGCTGAAGCGCGACCTGCCGCACTGGCATCTGGAGGGCGGCTGGATACGCCGGAAATTCAGGACGCACAGCTGGAAAGGCACGCTGATGGTGATCAATACGGTCGGCCATCTGGCGGAAGCCGCCTGGCACCATCCGGACATCACCGCCTCTTACGCCTGGGTTGAGGTGCGGCTCAAGAATCACAATGCGCGCGGAATAACCGACAAGGATTTTGAACTCGCCAAGAAGATCGAGGAGGTGGTGTCCTGGCAGCCGGGCAAAGCGGGCGGCGCGCTCGAGGGAACGCCCGAGAAAGACCCGCGCTTCGCCTATGTGCGTTACGACGATTGAGCCGGCCGGACGAGCCGCTCTAGCCGCCGCATCGGATTGGCGCCTTGAAGCGTCCGGTTCAGGGCCTCGACCGGTCAAAAAGCTGTTTCAGGTGAAACGACTGAAACAGGCTTTAAGCGGGAAAGAACAGCTCGCCCTTGCCGAGCACGGCCGTGTCGCCGCCGAAACGGTTGAGGCGCTTTTCCAGAAGCTCGGCGGCGCCTTTGCTGTCTTGGCGCAACAGGCGCGCGAACACGCTGGCGAAAACGAGGTTGTGCGCGCCGCAGTCGATGAAGGTTGGCGACAGCGCGGCGGCGGAGCCGAGAACGATCGTGCCGCGCCGCATGAGATAGCCCGGCAGGAGCCCCGCGCCGCCAAGCGCGATCAGCGTGCCGGCGATCATGCGGCTGCCCGCGTAATCGCCGACGGCGCCCTCGACCACGATCGTGCCGCGGCGAAGGCGGTCGCCCGCGCGATCGCCCGCCGAGCCGCGCACGATGATGAGGCCGCCGGTGACGCCCTCCATTTCGCCGTCGAGCGGCGCCCCGAGAAAGTCGCCTGCGCTGCCCTTGATTTCAAGCCGGCCGCCCGAAAGCCCCGACCCTGCGAAGGGGCCGGCGTCGCCGTTGATGAGGAGACGCCCGCCGCTCATTGCATGACCCACGGCATGGCCGACGTCGCCCTCGACGGTGATGTCGCCGCCTTTGAGGCCGGCCCCGAGATTGTCGAGGCGCCCTGAGCCGCCCTCGAAACGGATCGCCTCGGCGGCGCCCGTCTTGACGGCGAAAACATCGCCGACGGTGCGCTTCTCGCGCGTCGTCTGCAATTCGATCGCTGCGATTTCGGCCGCCGATTTACCCTCCAGCAAATGCGGGACAAGGGGGCTGAGATCGAGCCGTTGATCTGGTTCCTGTTTCAGCGTGAGGACGAGGGTCACGGCAGGAGATCCTTCAGATGGAAGTGGAACGGGCCGAGCTTGCCGCCATAATTGCCGGCGCCGACGCGCAGCGCGCCGTCCTTCGGCCCGAGCTTCACGATCGCCGCGAGCCCGACGCGCATGGCGTCGGCGACGGCGCTCTCGGTCAGGCCGTCGATGACGATTTCGAGGACGGCGCCGACGGCCGCGTCGAGCACGCTTTTGGTGACGCCGCGCAGCGTCGGGCAATAGGCGTCGTTGGTCGAGGCCGGCACGCCGCTATATTTCGACCCGACCTTCGAGCCGGAGCGCACGATGCCGCCGGGGAACGGCATGATCGCGCCATCGACGCCGTTCATCGCCTCGATCGCCGCTTCCGCGGCGTTCATCGTCGTTGCGAAACTGGCGCCCATGATGAGCAGATTGCCGCCGCCGACGGCTTTCTTGGTGAGGCCCGTCGTGCCCTCGCACAAGAACTCGCCATCCATGACGGGGATGCGCCAGAAGTGGCGATCGAGGTATTTTTTCGAGACCTGCCAGCCGTCGCCGAAATAGCGCAGCGAATCGCCGATCGCCAGCCTGTCGGGGCTTTCAAGATCGCCGAACACGGCCGATCCCGGCGAAGTCAGCACGCATTGTCCGGCGCGGTTGACGAGCTGCGTCTGTAGCATGTCGGTCGACATGGAAAGCAGCAATACGCGCACGCCGGGACGTCCATCCGGCGTCTCGCTCTCCGCGATATCGCGATCGATTCCGGCTTCGACCCCGCAGCCGATCACGGAGGTGGCGAAGCCCGTCATCGTCGTTGCGGCCTGGCGAGCCCATTTCAGATTGGGCGCGGTGATGATAATCGCCGTGCCCCGCATCGGAAACGCTTCGGCGAAAGAGTCGTCGATGCGAACGCCATTGCTGATCATTTCGCGCATGCGACCTCCTTGAATGGATCCTCGCGCGGCAGGATGCTGGGCGGCACCGCGAACATGTTGTGCGAGACGCCATAGTGGTGTTCGTAGTAGGCGCCGAGGCGGCGGTCGATCGCCTTGTCATAGGCGGGGTTCACCTTCAGCGCCTTGCCCCAGCGGTAATGGCTGATGCGCCCGTCGCGCACGACGAGATCGCCGTCCTTGAATACGAGATGCGCGTGACGGAACGTCTTCGCGATGTCGGCGTTCGGCGAATAGACCGCGACGTCGGCGACCGCGCCTTCGCCAAGCTGGCCGCGATCGGTGAAGCCGAACAGTTTCGCCGGCGCGGCGCGCGTCATCGTCGCGATTTCGCTGAAGCTGTATTCGCGCGTGATCGAGGGCAGGGTCGTGTAGGCGAGAACGTCTTTCGGAACGCGCGACACCGCCTCGGCGCGGCGCTCCTTGCTCATCAACAGCGCAAACACGTCCGGGTAGGTCGTGAACGGCGCGCCGTTGGGGTGGTCGGTGGTGAAGAAAATGCGGGAGGGGTCGTTGACGAGAAGGAACAGCTCAAGCCCGCACGCCCACTGGATGGTGTTGATGAAGTCGCCTTCCTTGTAGAGATAGGGAACGATGCCGAAACCATTGGCGTCGCCGTCGTTGATCACCGATTTTTTCGGCTTGGCGCTGCCCGTCGCGCCGAACTGGCGCAGTACGTCGGCCGAAATCGTGACCGTCTGGCCGAACATCACCTGGCCGATGTCGATGGTGACGTTCGGCGTCGCATTGACCTTCGCCGCGAGCATCGCGGCGGCCGAGGAAAAGCCGTGCTCGCCTTCCGAGCCGTAGCCGTAGAATTGCATATGCGCGAGGTGCAGCGGCAGGCCGCGCGCGGCGGCGATCGTTGCGATCGCCGTCGCGACATTGCCGGGAACGCCAAGATTGTTGCAATGCAGATGCAGCGGATGCGGCACCTTGAGATCGACGAGCGCCTGTTGCAGACTCTCGACGATCTTGCGCGAGGTGACGCCGTAGAAGGGCACTTCATCGTCGAGACTGAAGGTGCGGGCGTTATATTTGAAGGCTTCGGCGCCGCCGGCGTTGATGCATTTGAGGCCGAGGCTGTGGGTCGCGGTGATGGTCGCGGCGACGTAATCGGAGATCGCCGAGGGGCTTTCGCCGTCGCGCAAAAGGCCGAGCAGAAAATCATCATTGCCGAGGATAGTCAGCGTCGCCTTGTCGATGATCGGGATGTTGGAGAGTTCGAGATGGGCCTGCACCGCCTGATGCGGCGCGACGGCGGGCTCGACGACAGTCGTAAATCCCATTCCGGCATAGATGACGCCGGTTTCATAGGTCGACCACTTCGCCGTGGCGAGGGGCAGCATCGGCGCCGTGCGGGAGCGATGCTGTTCGGGCAGCAGCAGGCGCGCCGTATTCACATTGCCGCCGGCGATATGCGAATGAATGTCGATCGCGCCCGCCATGACGATCTTGCCGGCGACGTCATGCACGGCATCCGGCTGGCGCCCTAGCGGCGCGGCGATGATGCGCCCGTCCTCGATCCAGAGATCGCCGATTTCGTCGCGGCCATTGTAGGGATCGACGATCTGGCCGCCCTTCAGAAGAGTTAGCATTCAGGCGTCTCCACCGATCTGTTTCGCGATATTGGCGATGACCGAGGCGGCGGAGGCGAGATTGCTCCGTCGCGTGGCCTCGCGCGCGATGATGGCGCCGACCTCGCGCGCGAAATCCGCGCCGTCATGGTCGACGCCGGGGCGGCCGATCTCGATGCGCACCTCGGGTTCGTGCGTAAATTGCGCGTCGCTCGGAACCAGCGCGACGAGCGGAACCCGCCGCGTCCAGTCGGGAGTCGCGTCGCTGTAGGACGAAATCCACAAGGCGGCGTCGGCCTCGCCGCTCTCGACCAGCCGCTTCGCGTCGAACCGCCATGTATCATGTTCGGGAAAGCCGCGTCCGAACGATGTCCGCACCGGAAAGCCGGTCGACCAGCCGGATGTCTGTACGACGCCTGCGGCGTCGTCGGCGGCGCCGAGCGGCAGGCTCGAGAAGCGCGTCGTCTTGTTGAGATCGAGGATGAGCCCGGTCGCCATTTCGATGGAAAGGCGGTCGAGCTGACGCGGTCCCCAGACGAGGACGCCAAAGCGCGCCTTGTTGAGGATCGCCGCGATTTCGTCGAGCCGCCGCGTCTCTTCTTCCCCGGCGGCGATGGGCCGGCCGGCGACGCGCGCCCGCAAGGCCGCGAGCGTCTCCTGGAGGTTCGAGGTCTCCAGCGCCTTGAAGGCGACGCCGTCGATGGGGCTCGCCTTCGGCGGCGCGATCCAGACGAACTGCCTTGGCCCGGGTTCGAGCTGGAGCGGCGGGATCTCGCCGGGCGCAAGGCGTTCGATCAACTCCGGCCAGATCAGGGTCAGATCGTCGCCGATGAAGACCAGCACGTCGGCGTGCAGGCGCGTCAGGCTCGGCGTCGTCATCATGGCGCCGGCCTGGCGCAGCACGTCGAGATCGGCGAAAATCTCGTTCGACCGCATGTGGTCGTAGGCGCCGCTAAGGCGCTCGGCGAGGAGGATCGCGGCGCTGGCGCCCGCGACATCGGTGCCGAGCCCGGCGACGACGGGCAGCCGCGCCCGCGAAAGGATCTCGGCCGCCCGCGCGGCCGCGGCTTCGAGCGAAGCTGGCTTCCCCTCTATTCGGGCGTCAACCATGGATCCTCCTTGAATGCCGCGAATGCCGCGCGCGGCGCTACGGTCGCGCCTGAATTGCGTTCCCTCTTAGAGCATCGCGGTTTCAAATTGAATGCTCTTGCTCGCGATCTCTTAATTTATTTCGCGCGTCGGCGCCGGTCATCGGAGTTGACGCCATTGGTCAAATTATGCTTATGCCCTGCTTGGACGATCTCCTGGAAATCGATCTCGCTGCGGCCTTTCCCTGCCGCGCCAGAGGAGCGTCGGAGGAAGGCTTCATGCTTCAACAAGCCGCAACGGCCGCGAATTTTGGCGTTTGCATGATGCCGGCGCTTCCAGACGCCGCGACTTTGCGCCGCGGGCTCGACGCCAGTTCAGCCGCGACCATCCATGCCTACAAGGGCCGGCCGAGGCCGCCCGAGCCGGCGAAGGCTCCCGCGCCCGCGCCGAAGGATGGCGCGGCCCCGGCGCCGAAGCCGGCCGAGAAGCCCGAGGGCGGCAAGAAAGATGCCGAGAAAGACGCCAAGTAAGGCGCACGTTAAGGCGCGGGCGCTTTAACCCTGTCGCCGCGCGCGCGGGATTTTGCCGACGATGCTCGTGGGAGGGGCCGCCAGGGATTGCCGCCGCGGTCGATGAGCGCCATCTTGCGTCATGGAGAACCTGTCGTCCGGGCGCGGCCTTTTGTCGCCGCCGCGGCCGACGAGGCTCGCGGAACCTCTCATGCATGTCATCGAAATCGATTTTCGCGATTCCGTGGAGGCGGCCTTCACGCTTAAGGCCTTGCCGTTCCTCACCTTTCTCGACAGCGCGATGGCCGATGACAGGCTCGGCCGCTACAGTTTCATCGCCGCCGATCCCTTCGCGGCCATTCAGGGCAAAGAGACCGACGCGGGATGGACGGCGCGGCTGAAATCCATCCTCGCCGATTACAAGGCGCCGAATGCGCCCGGCCTGCCGCCCTTTCAAGGCGGCGCGGCGGGGCTTTTCTCCTATGAACTCGGCCGCAGCCTCGAGCGCCTGCCGGAGCCAGAGCGCGACGATCTCGCCTTTCCCGATCTCTCGCTCGGGCTCTATGATGTCGTCGTCGCCTTCGATGCGCTGGAGCGGCGCGGCTTCATCCTCTCGACGGGCCTGCCCGAAATGGAGCCCGTGGCGCGCGCGAGGCGGGCGGTCGAGCGCGGCGAGCAGTTTAAGGCGCTGCTCGCAAAGGCGCCCGAGGCCGCGCGGGCCGGCCCGATTTCGGTGGAGGGCTGGACCAGCAATTTTACCCGGCAGGGCTATGAGCAGGCGGTCGCAGCGGTGATCGAACGCATTCTTGCGGGCGACATCTTCCAGGCCAATCTGGCGCAGCGCTTCGAGGCGCCGGCGCCGCGGGACTTCGATCATTTCGGCTTCTACCGGCGGCTGCGCCAGATCAATCCGGCGCCCTTCGCCGCCTTCCTCGATCATCTGAGCTTCGTCATCGCCTCCGCCTCGCCCGAGCGCTTCCTGCGCGTCGAGGGCGGGCGCGTCGAGACGCGGCCGATCAAGGGCACAAGGCCGCGCTTCGACGACGCCCTCGTCGACATGCTGCAGACCAAGGCGCTTGGCGAAAGCCGCAAGGATCGCGCCGAGAATGTCATGATCGTCGATCTTCTGCGCAACGACCTTTCCCGCGTCTGCATCCCCGGCTCGGTCAAGGCGCCGCAGCTCTGCGAGCTCGAAACCTATGCGAGCGTGCATCATCTCGTCTCGACCGTCATAGGGCAATTGCGCGAGGGGCTTGGCCCCATCGATCTGCTGGCCGCCGCCTTCCCCGGCGGATCGATCACTGGAGCGCCGAAGCTGCGCGCCATGGAGATCATCACCGAACTCGAAGGCCATGCGCGCGGCCCCTATTGCGGCGCGATCGGCTATCTCGGCTTCAACGGGACGATGGATCTCAACATCGTCATCCGCACCGCGAGCTTTCGCGGCGGCTCCTGCGTCGTGCAGGCGGGCGGCGGCATCGTCACGGCCTCCGATCCAGCCTCCGAATATATCGAGACGCTGGACAAGGCGCGGCGCATTTTCGAGGCCTTCGGCGCCCGAGAGTTCGCGAATGGGGCGTTCGCGCAATGATCCTCGTCGTCGACAATTACGATTCCTTCGTCCATACGGCCGCGAGCTATTTGTCCGAGCTCGGCGAGACGCCGGTCGTGATCCGCAACGACGCCCCCCTGCCCGACGAAGCGCCGGAGGCGATCGTGATCTCGCCCGGCCCCTGCACGCCGTTTGAGGCCGGCATGTCGATGCGGCTCGTGCGCGATTATTCCGGGCGCGTGCCGATCCTCGGCATTTGTTTGGGCCATCAGGCGATCGGACAGGTTTTCGGCGGGCGCGTGACGCGGGCGGTGCGCCCGATGCATGGCGAGACCTGCGCGGTGCGCCATTCGGGCGCCGGCATCCTGAAAGGCCTGCCCGACCCGCTCATCGTCGGGCGCTATCATTCGCTGATCGTGCGGCTGGACGATGCCTCTGGCCCGCTGGAGGCGACCGCCTTCTCGCCGGAAGGCGAGATCATGGCGTTGCGGCACCGCACGCATCCGACCTTCGGCGTGCAGTTCCACCCGGAGTCGATCCTGACCGAGCGCGGCCACCAGCTGCTGGCGAATTTTCTTGGGCTGATCGAGGGGCGGCAGGGGCGCCCGGCGAGCGCCGCCGCAAGCTGAACAGCGGCGGTAAATCGCGCCAGCCATTGGCGTTCCGCAAAGCCGTTATGTATAAGGTCGGAAAAACCGCCGCGGGCAGGAGAAGACGTAAATGACCTTGATGCTCGCGAGCGTCACCAACCTTGCGGAAGCGGAGCTGGCGCTTTCCTGCGGCGCCGACATCATCGACCTCAAGGATCCCGCCAAAGGCGCGCTTGGGGCCCTTGATCCCGGCTTAGTCGCGAAAATCGTCGCGGCGGTGGGCGCGCGCAAGCCGGTGAGCGCGGCGGCCGGGGATCATTTCACGTCGAGCGCCGCGGCCGTGGCGGCCGTGCGCGATCTGGTGGCGACGGGGGCCGATTATGTCAAGGTCGGCTTCGCGTCGAATGCCGCGGCCGAAGCCTCGATCCGCGCCCTTGGCGCCCTCGCCGCGCGGGTGAAACTCGTCGGCGTGCTGTTCGCCGACCGCACCCCCGACCTCAAGCTCTTGCAGTCGATGGCCGAATGCGGCTTCAGCGGCGCGATGCTCGATACGTTTTTGAAGGGCGAAGGCCGGCTGCTCGATCACATGGGCGTGGCGGCGCTCGCCGGTTTCGTCGATCGCTGCCGCGAGCTGGCCTTGGAGCCCGGCCTTGCCGGTTCGCTGGAGGCGCCGGACGTGCCGCGCCTTTTGCCGCTGCGGCCACACTATCTCGGCTTTCGCGGCGCCCTCTGCGCGGGCGCGGAGCGGAAGGCCGCGCTCGACGCCGAGGCGGTGGCGATGATCCGCGATCTCATTCCGAATGTCGGCGATTCGCAAAGCGCGGGGGACGGCGCCGGCGTCGACTGGCGCCTGCTCGGGCGCGGCTACGTTCCGGTCAATGAGGCGACGGAGACCGACCGCATCTTCGTGCATGATCTCGTCATGGGGTGCTCGATCGGCGCCTATGAGTTCGAGCGGCGCAAGATGCAGGACGTACGCTACAATATCGACGTCGACGTCGCTCGCACGCGGCTGCATTCCGACGACATGCGCGATATTTTCTCCTATGATCTCATCATCGACGCCATCAAGATCATCACCGGGCGCGGCCATATCGAGCTGGTCGAGACGCTGGTGCGCGAAATCGCCGATTCCGTGCTGCGCCATCCGGCCGTGATCAGCGTCAGCGTGCGCGCCGAAAAGCTCGACGTCATTCGCGGCGCCGTCGGCGTCGAGATCAGGCGCGAGCGCGCCAAGGAGCTGGCGGCGCTTGAGCGGCCGTTTCAGGCCGTCGCAACCGAGGCCGTCGCGGCGAAGCTGAGGGGATCGCGGAGTCATTGAGCCTTCTCGTCGCCAAGATCGGCGGCAGCCTCGCCGATTCCCCTGAGCGCGACGCCTGGCTCGCGGCGTTCGCCTCCGCGCGCGATCCGCTGATTCTTGTTCCGGGCGGGGGGCCATTCGCGCGGGAGGTACGGCTCGCGCAGATGAAATCCGGCTTTGACGACGTCGAGGCCCATCGGCTGGCGCTGCTCGCCATGGAGCGTTTCGGCGCCGTCCTCGCCGGCCATTCGGATCGGTTCGCGCTCGCTTCCACGCGCGCCGAAATCGCGGCTGCTCTCGCGGGCGGCAGGATCGCGGTCTGGCTTCCCTCCGCGATGGCGCTCGCCGCACCCGAAATCCCCGCCTCCTGGGACGCGACCTCCGATACGCTCGCGGCCTGGCTCGCGGGGGTCTGCGCCGCAAAGCGCCTGTTGCTGGTGAAATCCTGCGATGTGGCGCCGCCTGTCAGCCTCGGCGCGCTGGCGGCGGGACGAATCGTCGATCCGCTGTTTCCCCATTTCGCCGCGCGCAGCGGAGCGAAGGCGCGTATCGCCGGACCCGCCGCATTGCCTTTCGCCAAAGAGCTTTTACAAAACGGGTGCGTTCCCGGCGTCGTCGTGGCGCCGATAGAAAGCGCCTGCCTCGCGTCTGCATGATGCCGTCTGCCCATCGCGAAATGTCTGGGGTTGAATTCTGCTATGCGCCCAAATTTGTCATTTAGAGCGGCCCCGGCTTCTCCCCGATAGCACACGTGCGATTGGACGGCGCCGCCAAAGTAAACTGGAAGGTTCGAGTCTCTCTCGGCCCGCCATTTTCTGCCGGTCACGCTCAATGGCGCGATATTTTGCGAGATGGCTATCCAACGATTGCCGCACGATCTTTCGGCGTTTCGGGGCGTACCGCGTCCATTCTCTCGCGAGAGATTTCGGTGTTTAGTCTCTTGGTGGCGGTGGCATAGCCTTCGTCTTTCGCGCTCCAATAGCGCCGGAGGCGGCCGCCCGCAGGATGCGGCGGAAGGTGGGGCACTCCATGTGGCTCGGCGCGCGGCAGGCAGCGGCGTGCCGCAGACCCTCGCGCATAGCGTTGAGCCTGCGGATCGTCCTGTCCAGTTCCCTGGCCTTGGCCAAGAGCATCTGCCGGTCGATGCGCGGCTGCCCATCCGACGTGAACATGAGCGCGATCTCATCGAGTGAAAAGCCGGCGGCGCGCCCCAATGAGATCAGCGCCAGCCGTTCCAGAACGCCGGGATCGAACAGCCGCCGCAGGCCCCGCCTGCCAATAGAGGCGATCAGCCTTTTTTCCTCATAGAAACGCAGCGCCGAAGCGGGAACTCCGGAGCGCCGCGCCACCTCCGCAATGTCCAAGTCTTTCATCTCTTGACCTCAAGTGAACTTCAAGTGGCAGAGTGCCGTCTGCCATTCGTCGAGGCAAGCAGAAGGAGCGATCATGACCGGCGTAAACCAGAGCGGAGAAAATCAGGCAGCGCGTTGGAACGGCCCCGCCGGACAGGCCTGGGTTGAGGCGCAGCCGTTACTTGAGCAATTGTTCAAGCCGCTCGAAGACATACTCATCGAACATGTTTCAAGCGGACCCGGACGCCGGTTACTTGACGTCGGTTGCGGGACGGGCGGCACAACGCTCGCAGCGGCGCGGCGGCTCGGCTCCGGGGGCCAATGCGTCGGCATCGATGTTTCGGAGCCGATGATCGCCGCCGCCCGGACCCGCGCCGAACGGGAAGGCGCGCCGGTAAGCTTCATCCTCGCCGACGCGCAAACCCATGATTTCGCAGGTAGAGGATTCGATACGATCATTTCGCGCTTTGGCGTCATGTTCTTCGATGATTTTGTTCAGGCTTTCGCGAATCTGCGGCGTGCCGTCACGGACGGCGCCGGTTTACGGTTCCTCGCCTGGCGGAGCGTTGCCGACAATCCGTTTATGACCACGGCCGAGCGCGCCGCCGCGCCGCTTCTGCCGAACCTTCCCGCCCGCCAGCCGGATGCGCCGGGGCAGTTCGCCTTTGCAGATCAGCGCCGGGTCTATCGGATTCTGGAGGAGAGCGGCTGGGCGGCGATCGATATCAGGCCGATCGATGTCGCCTGCTCACTGCCTGAGAAGGAGTTGGTCCGTTACTTCACCCGGCTCGGTCCTGTTGGGCTGATCCTTCAGGAGGCGGACGATCTCACCTGCACGCGGGTGATCGAAACGGTTCGCGCCGCCTTTGATCCCTATGTGCAAGGAGATGAAGTGCGCTTTACCGCCGCCCTCTGGATGGTTGGCGCCCGAGCGCAATCTGCGTCGGCCCCGCCGACGTAGATGGCGGGCGCCTAAACGTCTGCTTAGTGCGATCGCAAACTCCA
The DNA here is from genome assembly GCA_052146775.1 of Methylocella sp. Classification (GTDB taxonomy): domain Bacteria; phylum Pseudomonadota; class Alphaproteobacteria; order Rhizobiales; family Beijerinckiaceae; genus Methylocapsa. Next base: position 14,897 of record JBKQMI010000054.1, read on the forward strand.
AGCAGACCGCCCGTTTTGCGAGAGTTAGACATTCTGGCGTTGAAGACTCGATGAATGATTTCGCGTTTCTCGCCGCATGTATAGATTGCATCTCTATAATCCGCCCTCGGCGCGGCTTCCCAACAGACTGAACCCGACATGAGCGAGCGCCTTCTTTTCGTTACCGGCCATCTCGCTTTTCCGCGCCTTGAGCGGCTGCTGCAATCGCTTGGCCAAACGCCTTTCGTCTGGGAGATCTGCAATATCGGCGTCAAGGTCGCAGCGCTGATGACCGAGGCGATTTTGCTGCGCCGCCTGCCGCGCCCTTTAAGCGTTGACCGCGTGATCCTGCCCGGCCGGTTTCGCGGCAATCTCGATGCGCTGACCCATGAGCTTGGCGTTCCTGTCGTTCGCGGACCCGATGAGATCAGCGATCTTCCGTCCTATCTCGGGCGCGGCGGGGCGCCGCCCGATCTCTCGCATTACGATATCCGCATCTTCGCCGAGATTGTCGACGCCTCGGCCTTGCCGGTCGAGGCGTTGCTGGCGCGGGCGCGGATGCTGCGCGGCAAGGGGGCGGACGTCATCGATCTCGGCTGCCTGCCCGATACGCCCTTTCCGCATCTCGAAGACTCCGTGCGCGAACTGAAAGCGGAGGGAATCAAGGTCAGCGTCGATTCATTCAATCATGAGGAGCTGCGGCGCGGCGCGTTGGCGGGCGCGGATTTTCTGCTCAGCCTCGATGAAGCAACGCTCGACATCGCCGCCAATACGGGGACGACGCCGATCCTCGTCGGATCGCCGGTGCATGATCTCGACTCGCTGGTGCGCGCGGCGGAGGAGGCCGCCCGGCGCGCCCTGCCCTTCATCCTCGACCCGATCCTCGATCCGATCAATTTTGGCTTCGCGGCGTCGCTCGCCCGTTATGCCGAGGCGCGGCGCCGGCTCCCCGAGGCCGAAATGATGATGGGTACGGGCAATCTCACGGAGCTGACGGAGGTTGATTCCGGCGGCCTCACCGGCGTGCTGATCGGTCTCTGCTCGGAGCTGAAAATCCGCAATGTCCTCACCGTGCAGGTGAGCCCGCATACGCGGCGCACGATCGAGGAGCATGACGCTGCGCGCCGCCTGATGTTCGCCGCGAGCGCCGACGGCGCGCTGCCCAAGGGCTATGGCGCGGGGCTTTTGCAATTGCACGACAAGGCGCCCTATCCTTCGACGCCGGAGGAGATCGCCGAAATGGCGGGGGCGGTGCGAGATCTGAATTATCGCATCGTGACGGCGGCGGACGGCATCCATGTCTTCAATCGCGATGGCCATCATGTCGCGCGCGACGCTTTTTCGCTGTTCCCGAAACTCGGCGTCGAGGCCGATGGCGCGCATGGCTTTTATCTTGGCGCCGAACTCGCCAAGGCGGAGATCGCCTTCGCGCTCGGCAAGCGCTATGCGCAGGACGAAGTGCTGGACTGGGGCTGCGGCGCCGACCAACCGGAGCAGGAGCGCGATCGCCTGCGCGCGGCCGGACACACGCTGCGGCCGAAAGAGAAAAACGCCGATGATCCGTGAAGTCGTCGTCACCACAATCAATGCACGGGGCGAGCCCCACATCGCGCCGCTCGGAATCATCGAGGAGCCGGACGGTTGGATCATCGCGCCGTTCCGGCCTTCGACGACGCTTGAGAATCTTTTGAGCGTTCCCTACGCTGTTGTGAACTACATCGACGACGCGCGCATTTTCGCAGGTCTCGTCACAGGACGGCGCGACTGGCCGCTGGAGTGGGCGCCGCGCGGCCGGCCGCCGCATCTGAGCGCAGCGCTCTCCCATGCCGAACTGCGCGTTTTAAATGTCGATGATCATGTAGAGCGTCCGCGCTTTCATTGCAGGATCGAACGCCGGCAAAACCATGCGCCATTTAAAGGGTTCAACCGCGCGGCCAATGCCGTGCTCGAATGCGCGATTCTCATCACGCGGCTGAAGATGCTTCCGCGCGAAAAAATCGACGGCGAGATCGCCTATCTACAGATTGCAATCGAGAAGACGGCGGGGCCGGAGGAGCGCGAGGCGTGGGGCTGGTTGCTGGAGGCGAAGGATAAATTCTACAGCTTGAAGTAATGCGCCGCGACGAGCGCCACAGCCGAGGCGGCTGCGCAATCGCAGGCTTTTCCGCGCGCCGCCGGCAGCGCTTCGATCAGATCGTCGAACGCGATGAACGGGCGGCGAAGGCGCTCGGCAAGCTTCAGGATCACGCCGCGCCCGACGCCGGCGCCAACGATGGGAGCGTCCGCTTCGATCAGTCCCCGCGAGAGAACGAGAGACGCCGCCTCCATAATCTCGCGCAATTGCGCCTCGGCGAAAAATTGCGCGAGGCGCCTCCAGTCGGCGTCCGTCGCATCGCTCGCGTCGCGCCCGATCATGCGCGCGAGGCGGGCCATGGAGGCGGTAACGGTCTTTTCGCGTCCGTCCGCCGAATCCATCAAGTCGGCGCCCTCCGGCAATGCCCCGAGAATGCGATGGACGTCCGCCATATCGGCGAACCATTCGTTCATCAGGGCGGTCCATTGGCCCGCGAAGGGAACCAGCTTCGGGCCGGCCATCAGGAAGGTGCGCACGAGGCCGGTGTAGATGAGTTCGCCGTGGGCGAGGCGCCCGGCGTCGTCAAAGCCGCAACTCGCCGGCAGGCCCTTGGCGACCGGGATGATGTCGGTCGTGGTCGAGCCCATGTCGATGAACAGCGCGTTGTTCGCGCGCGCGCCGGTGAGCGCGGCGCTGGCGTGCCAGTTGGCCGAGGCGATATCCTTTGCGTGCGCCGGCGCCGCCGCGCCTTCGACGAAGCCCGCGCGGGCGGCGTAGAACGTCGCAGTGCCGGGCGCGAGCAGGCGTTCGGCGATCGCCGCGACGCCAGCGACACCCTCCGCGCGCGTGGCGAAGGCGTCGGAGAGCTCCCCGGTCATGGTGACGGCGTTGAGGGCCGTGCGGCCAATGACTTGCGTCGCCTCCGCGAAGGCGCGGTCGAGTTCATTGAGGCCGAGCCACAGCGGGCACGCGATCTGCACGGCCTCTGTGACGGCCCCGTTCTCGACCCGTGCGGCCTTGAGATGCGCGCCGCCGATGTCCCAGCCGATGATGTCTTGCATGTTGGCCTCTGGCGATGGTTTGCTGAAGCAATGGCGATTTTTGGCATAAGATCGAGCGCGGCGACAGGGAGACCTGAATGCATGTCATTCCGGTGATCGACCTGAAAGGCGGCGCGGTGGTGCGCGCGCGTCTTGGCCGGCGCGAGACCTACGCGCCGATCGAGACGCCCCTCGCCGCGACGAGCGCGCCATTCGACATCGTCGCGGGGCTGCTGGCGCTGCATCCCTTTCGCACTATTTACGCCGCCGATCTCGATGCGATCGAGCGGCGCGGCGATCATGCCGACATATTGCAGGCGCTCGGGGCGGCCTTTCCGCAGGTCGCATTCTGGGTCGATGCGGGCGTCGCGGATGCGGCGCAGGCGCGCGCGTGGCTGTCGCGCTGCGAGCGCCACATTCTCGTGCTCGGCAGCGAGTCCTTAAAAGACGAGGCGCCTCTCGCGGCGCTCAAAGGCGAAGAACGCATGATCCTCTCGCTGGACTTTAGCGGCGATCGCTTTCTGGGGCCGCCGGCCGTTCTCGCCGCGCCGGAGCTATGGACGCCCCGCGTCATCGCGATGACTCTCGGCCGCGTCGGGGGCGACGCCGGGCCGGATTTCGACCGCCTCGCATCCTTGCGGCGAGCGGGCGGCGCAGCGCTCTATGCCGCCGGCGGGGTTCGCGGGCCAGACGATCTCGCGGCGCTGGCGCGGTTGGGGGTCGCGGGCGCCCTCGTCGCCTCCGCCCTGCATGATGGCCGGTTGACCGCAAGGGAACTTGCCGCCGCCGGCGCGTGAATTAGCGCGCAAAAAAAGGGGGCCGAAGCCCCCTTTGATGCATGATCCGGGCGAACGATCAATTCGGCGCGAAGGGATGCTTCGCGGTGTTGCGCTGGGCGACGACGGTCTCGGGCGTCGGATCGCCGTTGATGGCGCGCGCGATGGCTTCCTTGGTCGCCTGATAGTTATAGTCCTGGATCTTCTGGTCGTCCTTGGCTTCCCAATGGATGAAAACGCCGACGGAGATGAAGATGTCGTTGGCTTCGGCGATCGGAATGACGCCATCGGCGACGCTGTCGGCGACGGCCTTGGCGACGCCGCGCTGCGCCGGTCCGAACATCTGGACGGCCTGCGTGGCGTTCTTGATCGTCACTTTGTTGAACAGGACGGTCGCCGGCTTGACGAGGAGGTTCGGCGCCACGACCGCGAGAAGGGTGGTGAAGCCGTCCTTGTTATTCGTGAGCGCATTGGCGAAGGCCGCCTCGGCTGCGCTGCCGCGCGGTCCGATCAGCAGGTCGATATGAGCGACTTCGTTCCCTTCGCCGACGAGCGATTCGCCGACAAGCAATTTGTTGATCTTGGTCACGTAACAGGTCCTCCCATTGAGAAAATTCTTCGCAGACAACTATCGACGAAGCTGACGGAGTTGAAGGTTCGATCCTTGTTGGCAGCGCCCATTTTTTCGCCGGGCCGGTTAGCCGGATAGAAGCGGCACGGGTCCGCTCGCGCGCACTCAATCATTATTGCCGCGCTGGATCAAGATACGAGTTAGACGATCGGCGAACAGCGTCGCGACGGTGAGGTCGGCGCTGGTTCCGGGGTTGAGGGCGTCCGCCTTCAGGCGGCGATCGAAATCGAGCAGGTCGGCGAGGCGATCCGCCGGATCTCGGCTTGACACATATTTGTCGTGAACGCCAGCCGCCGCCTTCTGGACGGCTTCCGCGGCGCCGGACCCGTGCTTGCGGGCGATGTGGCTGTCGGGAATTGCGGCGAGAAAGGCGAGATAGACTGAAACCGCCGGCCATGGCGCAGGCCAGCCCCTGGCGTCCGCCACATCGAGCGCCGTGATCCCGATGTCGAACACATCGGCGTAGTCAGTTGCATATTGATAGGCGATGCGGTCGCGGTCCGCGGCTTCCTTCATCGCTTCGAGCAATGTTGTTTCGGCCGGCGCCCGCACGTCATGGCGCCCGGATTCGCCAAGGCCGGCGGGTTTGGCGATGAGAATGGCATCGAAGGCGCGTTGCGCATCCTCGCGGGTGAGGCCGGCGAGCGCCAATTTGAGCGATTGCCGCAAATCGCCGCCAACAGCATTCTCCGCCGCCGCCGCGAGCGGCGCGCAGAGGAGAACGATGCCGAGATTGGTGTTTTGCCCAACGCTGGCCGAGGTCGCTTCAACGGCGCCGAAAATGCGGGCGCCTACAGGCGCGCCATGTTCGCACAAAGGCTTTGCGGCGACCTCCGCGCTCAACAGGAAATGATCGACCGTCATGCCGTGCCCGTCGGCGAAAACATGCACATTGCCGGGTTTCGGCGCCTCCAGCTCGCTGCGGCAGGCGGCGATGAAGGAATCCATGATGGCGTTTTGCGCGATGGCGCTCGCGATGACGTTCATGCCACGGATTCGGCGGCGGCCGGGATGGCGCCCTCTGCAGGAGCCGCCCCGATGCGCGCCAGAAAATCGCGCGCGAGACGATCGGCGATCGAAAACGGCGCCACTTTCTGGAGCCCGCGCCAGCCCGGCATGCTGTTGACTTCGAGGATCAGAGGCTCGCCGCCCGCGTCGTAGATCATGTCGACGCCGGCGAATTCCGCGCCGGCCGCCGCCGCGGCGCGCAGGGCGAGATCGGTCATCAAAGGGCTGGGATCGAGCCGTTCCGGCCGCGCGCCGAGTTTGACATTGGTGATCCAATGCGCCGAGCGCCGCGTCATGGCCGCGATGACCTTCCCGCCCGACACGAAGAAGCGCATGTCGGCGAAGCCGTCGCCCTCGCGCCCCACGAAACGCTGCAGATAATAGGCGCCCGCGACTTCCCAGAGGTCGGGAAGATCCGCCTCCCGCGCGATGAGCTTGAGGCCGAACCCTTGCGCGCCGAAGAGAGGCTTGAGGACGAGGGGACCCCGCGCGGCCTCGCGCCGGACGATTTTTTGCGCCGCCTCAAGCGACTGGACGGTCCAGGTCGGCGGCGTCGGCAGGCCGGCCCGCGCGAGGGCGAAACTCGTCGCCGCCTTGTCGACGCAGACTTCCACGGCCCGGGCGGGATTGACGACCGGAACGCCGATGTCGGCGAGACCGTGCAGCACGTCGAGGCGCAGCGTGACGGCTTCGAACGTGCCGGAGCCGATGGCGCGCACGAATACGCCGTCCGGCAGGTCCGCGCCGAAGCCCGGAATGACGAGGCCGCTTGCGCGGGAGGTATCAAACGCGCAATTGGCGAGGCGGATCGGCGTCGCGATCGCGCCCGCGCGGGCGAAGGCCGCCCGAAGATCCCGCGCGTGCCAGTCGTAGAGATCGACCGCGATGGCGATTTTCGGCGCAGCCATCGAGGCCGCCTTAAGCGAAGCTGGCGTCGAGCAGGGCGTCGTCGATTTTTCCGGCGCGGAAGGTTTCCCCGGTGTCGACCGCCGTGACGATCGCGCGGGCGGGGCTGAACAGCATCGGGTCGATCTTGTAGAAATCGCCCTTGTAGGTCTTGAAGATTTCCGCGAAGGGCCGGCCATAATCGCGTGACGTCGTGCTCGGCAATTGCTCCGCCAGAGCTTTCGCGTCGTCCGAGGGTCCTGTCACGAAGAGATGGGTCAGGCCCGCATAGATGATCGCGTCATTGGTTCGGCCCATGGCCTCGACGAAATTCGGATGCGGCGGCGACAAGGGCGCGGCGCCGAGGCCGTCGACGATGCGCTCCAGCGGAAATTTCAGCTCATGCGCCTTGTGCAGCGCGACTTCGAGCACGCGCGCGACCACCTGAACGGCGCCCGCGAGGCTCTGCGTCGGCGCGAAAATGAAAGTCACATCCTCGGTCCCGACGCCGCAGGCCGCCGCGACCTTTTCCGTGACCTCGGGCGGAGGCGCGCGGTCGCCTTCGAGGACGAGCGTCGCCCGGTTCGCATGATCGTGGTAGGCGAGCTCATGGAACAGCGGCTCTTTCCGCGCGAGCGCGCGGCCTGGCCCCGAACCCAGCGCGAAGAAGGCGCCCTTGCCCTCGCCATGCGAGAGCGCCCAGCCGGCGTATTGACTGGCGAGGCAGGCGACGACGGGATCGCCGGTGCGGACGGAAATCTCGAACGGCCATTTGGGGTTGGCGCCGGTCGGGGCGAGTTGCACGGTCCCAAGGCCGCCGAGGCAGATTTCCGCGAGGCGAAGGCCCGCCTCGACGCCGCCGCGGGCGGCCTTGCCGGCGTCGATCACAGTCTCGCCGCGCTCGCCCTTTGAGACCGAAACGCGCAACCGCGCGGCGTCGGCGATAAGACGGTCAACGAGATGTCCCGTCAGCGTATTGATGCTCAGCGCCGTCTCGCTCAATGTCTCGCTCCCGTCCCAGTTGATCGATTCTGTCCGACAGACAGGCGGTCCGCTCGGCAACGCGCGCGCGCGCTTGCGCCGGATCCGCAGCGCAGGCTTTAATGGTACAGAGCGGATCAGACAAGCGCAGCGCGGTCCCATGCCTTGGCCGGTCCGCCGTCCAGGCTGGCCAGTCGAACGCGGGCATCGCGGCGATTTCACCCCGCGAATAGGCGATTTGCGCGGCCGCCGCGCCCCGAAATTCGAGCGCGACGCGGGGCGAAATGCCGCGGCAGGCGTCGATATGCGCGGCAAAGAGCCGATCGTTCTCGAAAATATCGAGGGTCGCGCCAGGGCGGGGATTGATCTCGATCAGGGCGAAAGCCTCGTCCGCGACCAGAAAATCGAAGCTGTTGAGGCCGAGAAGGCCGCTCGCGACGGCGAGAGACCGCGCGGCTTCGTTGAGCCTGCCTTCCGTTTGCACGGGTAAATCGGCCGGGCGAACGCAGCCGCCGAAGCGGAAGGGCTCGTCCGGCGCCGGCGCCGGCCATTGCCGGCTGGAGCCGAGCGCCTGCGCCTCTCTCCCATCGCAAAGACAGAGGATCGAGACCGGCTCGCCCGGCGCGATCCGCTGGAAATAGATGTTTTCGTCTCTGGCGCGCCACGCGCTGGCCGCGGCGACATGGGAGCCGCCCGCGCCGCCGACGCTTTTGACGAGCCAGTCTCGCACATCCGGAGGCGGCGCGAGAGCGATCTCGGGATGCGGGATGTCCAAGGATTGGCAGAGCGCGGCGACCAGCAGCGGATCTTTCGCGCGCCGCACGATATTTGCGGGGTTGCCCAACAGGGGCCAGCGGCGCTCGATCTCGTCCAAGAGATCGACGCGATCCTCGAAGCCGGAGCCATAGACGAGGCCGATCGGCGCGTGGCCCTCCGCCAGCCGCTCCAGCGCGGGGATCAGGGTTTTCGCGTCAAATCCCGCATGGGGATCGCCGGCGCGGCAAGTGGCGCTGCAGAGGCTTCCCGTATCAGCGTCGTCGAAGAAATCGGCGACGAGGGGCAGGTAGCCGGCCCGGCGCGCGGCCGCGGCGAGGGCGCGCCCAGAGGCGGCGGCGATCAGTACCGCGCCGCCTCGCCCGAACGATTCTGGATCAGACAAGCTCCCGGGCCAGCGTGAAAGCGTCGCGGAAATCGAGGCTCAAAGGCTTGTGCGAGGCGGCCATGCGGTGAAACAGGCCGGATTCGGTCTTGTATTTGATGTCGCCAATGGCGAGCGGCCCGATGCCGAGCGCGCCGCCCTCGAGTTCCGCGCCCTTGTCATGCAGCGCGAGGCCCTCGATGCCGGCCGGCGGCACGGCGTTGACGTCGGCGGCGACGAGAAGGGATTTCGCCGCGACGAGGCATCTTTTAGGGAGGACCTGCACGCCGGCGGCGGCGGCGCAGAGGATGACCTCGACGCCGGAGAGCGCCGCGACCTTCTTTTCTTCAGAGCTGGTGTCGAGGGCGGTGACGTCGACGTTAAAGCGCCGCTTGATGTCCTCGGCCTTTTCCTGCACGCGCTCCGGCCCGTCATGCCCGGCCAGCATCACGTTCGCGCCCTCAAGCGCCGCGATGACGGCGGCGGCGTAGCCGACGACCCCGGTCGCGCCGAAGATCAGGATCTTGGTTTTGGCGAGGCCCTTGTCCTTTTTCTTTTTCAGCAGCTTCTCGACGCAGGCGACCATAGCGGCGGCGGTCGTAAAAGATCCCGCCGGATCGGCGAAGGCCGAAATCTCGAAGGGTTTCAGAAGCGTTGCGCGGAAGCGCTCCATCATGTCGAGGGCAAGGCCGGCGTCCTTGCCGCCGATGAACACGGCGGTGCGGACGGCGTCCTTCGGCGAACGCGAAAACATCGCGTCCTGCACCAGCGGGGTGATGTCGTCGAGCGTGACGAAAATATAGGGCGTGATCGAATCATAGCCGGCGTCGAGCGCCATATTCACGTCGAACGGGCTCATGTGCTTGAGCGGACTGAACATGTGCAGAATATTCTTGGCCACGCTTTTCTCCCCTATTTCCCAGCCGTCGACGTGTGGCCCTTGACCAGCGCGCCGTGATTTAGTCCCTTGCAGACCGCGATGTCCACTCCGAGAGCTGCGGCCTCGCCGCGCAAGAGGTCGCAAAGGCGCCGCGCCTCGGCGGCGTCGGCGACGAAGGCGAAGCCGGTCGGCCCCCAGGAGGATTGTCCGGCCCCCTTGGCGCCATGGCGGCGCAGAGCGCCCAGCATTTGCGCGACTGCCGCGCTTGTATGCGCAGCCCCACCTTGCGCGGGGGCGAAGTAGGCTCCGACAATCTCCTGAATTCGTTCGATCGCGCCGCCGAAGGCCTCGATGTCGGCTTCGGCCAGCGCCGGCAGCGCCTTGATCAGCACGAGGCGGCAGATTTCCGCGGCGGCGGCCGATTCGAAGGGCGCGAGCGCCGCGAAGGATTCCGTCTCCTGCGCGCCATGCAGACCTTTGAGGCGCGAATCGAGCACCAGCATGACGCGCCAGGCGGCCGGGAAATCGAGGCGCGCGATCACCGGCGGCGTTATGGTCGCCTCCGCCCGCCCGCCATCGACGATGACGCCGCCGCGTTCGAACAGGCCGACGCCGATGCCTGAGCGCTGGCTGCGCTGCAGCGCGAGCGCGTCGCCCGGCACATCGGGCGCGAGGCCTTCGAGATGGCGCAGGGCGCTGGCGAGGGCGAGCGCAAGCTGCGTTCCCGAGCCAAGCCCGACGTGATCGGGGATCGCCTCGTCAATCGTGACGCGATAGGCTCCGGGCAGGTCGAGACGCCGCGTCAGAGCGTCGAAATAGGTCGCGGCGCGGCGGGCCTCCAGGCCTTCGACGGAGGGCGTCGACGCGCGGGCGATGGAAAGGCGGGTTACCGGATGGTCGATCGCGAGGCCGATGCTGCCGAAACGCCGGCCGAGCCCGCCATTGAGGTCGAGAAACCCAAGGTGAAGCCGGGCGGGGGCGATCGCAGTGACGCTTTCAAACATGAAATCTCTTTCGCCGGATTTTCTGGCGACCTGCGTCAAGGCCACGCGCGCTTTTGCGACCGGAGCGGCGCCGGCTGTCGGCGACCGGCGCGCTCCTTGCGGGAGGAGGTTTTCATACTCAGGGCCGGCGAATAGTTCAAGTTGGCCGCCCGGGGCGAGGTCTGCCCTGGAAGGCTGAAAGCTCCATTATCCGTCGAGTTCGGGGTAATGGCGGAAAATGCCGCTTTCGTTGAAGGGGATGCGTCGATCGCTCGCGAGATAGGCGCGGATGCGGGGACGCTCCGCCGTCGCTTCATGCAAGGCCGCCACGAGAGGCGCCTTCCCGAGCGCGCGCTTCATACGCGCCGGAAAGGCGTAGGCGAGGCCCTCGACGAGCTGGAACAGCGACAGGTCGGCGTAGGTCAGGCGCGCGCCGACGAGATGGCGGTCGCCCTTGGGGTTGCGCGTCAGGATGGCTTCAAACCAGGCGAGGAATTTCGGAATGCGCGCCTCGCGGAAGGTCTGCGCGCGCCGCAGCGCCTCCGGCTTCTGGTCTTCGTAGTAAAGCTCGACGCTGATCGGGTGATGCGTATCATGCGCCTCGCCGACGGCGTCGGCGATGGTCAGCTGGATCTGGTGGACCCAGAGCCGGCCGGCCTCATCGCGCGGCGCGAGGCCGAGGCGCGGGCCAAGATGGAACAGGATGGCGGCGGTCTGCCCGATCAGAGCGTCGCCGTCTTTCAGGAAGGGCGGCGCGAAGGGCGGACGCGCGGTCCCCTCCCCCTCCAGCAACGCCAGAAGGGCGTCCGTTCCCTCGGGTTTGCGGGCGACGTCGACATAATCGGCGCCGGCCTCTTCAAGCGCCAGACGGACGAATTCGCCGCGTCCTTGAATGCCCGGCCAATAATAAAGCTCATAGGCCATTTGCGCGGCTCCCTAAACTCTGCTGATCTGGGTCAATGCTTCGAGGGTCCGTTCGGTTCGCGTCATATTGGCTTCTCGCATCGCCGGGCCGCCGGCGCGCCGCTCGCTCCGCCATAGGCTACTCGCCCGCAAGCATGCCCGCCCACAACATTTCTTTCGCATCGATCCCTGTTGCGTAATCCGATGACAGCGCCACGACAATCGCGTAACGCGAGGCTCGCGCCGTGACCGCCGGCGAAGCGCGTCGATGATCGTCGCTTGCCTCGCAAACAAGATTGTGAAAGGTCTTTCACGGGCGCAAGTCAGGCGCCGCAGCGGAGAAACCGGCGCCCTGAGCGGGACGCTGAAACAGGAGGGGAACGGCATGGCGGCGCAGGGCTATGAATCCATTCAGCGCAACCCCAAATACCTTGAACTCGTCCGGCAGCGGTCCCGCCTCGGCTGGACGCTCTCGGCGATTACGCTGATCATCTATTTCGGGTTCATTCTTCTGATCGCATACGCGCCGAAATTTCTTGGCATGCCAATCGGCTCCGGCGTGATAACGATCGGCATTCCGATCGGCGTCGCGGTGATCGTTTCGGCCTTCATTCTCGTCGGGATCTATGTGTTTCGCGCCAACGCCACCTACGACAGCCTGACCCGCGAAATCGTCGAGGAGTCTCACTGATGCGCCGCCTCAACATCGCATTCGCGACCGCTCTTCTCGTCGCAATTCCCGTGCTGGCCCGCGCGGCCGGCGCGGTCGAGGGCGGAACCCAGCAGGCGACCAACTGGCACGCCATCATAATGTTCATCCTGTTCGTATGCCTGACGCTTGGCATCACTTATTGGGCGGCGAAGCGAACGAAGTCCGCCTCCCAGTTCTATTCCGCTGGAGGCGGCATCACCGGATTCCAGAACGGCATCGCGATCGCCGGCGACTATATGTCGGCGGCCTCGTTCCTCGGCATCTCGGGGCTCGTTTATCTCTCGGGCTTCGACGGGTTGATCTACTCGGTCGGCTTTCTTGTCGGCTGGCCGATCGTCACCTTCCTGATCGCCGAGCCGCTGCGCAACCTCGGTAAATACACTTTCGCCGACGTCGCCTCGTTCCGCCTCGGCCAGACGCCGATCCGCATCCTCGCCGCCTGCGGCTCGCTGGTCACCGTTGCGTTCTATCTGATCGCGCAGATGGTCGGCGCCGGCAAGCTGATCCAGATCCTGTTTGGACTCGACTACTGGATGGCGGTGGTCATCGTCGGCGTGTTGATGATCATCTACGTCACATTCGGCGGCATGCTCGCGACCACCTGGGTGCAAATTATCAAGGCTGTCCTTTTGCTGTCGGGCGCGACCTTCATGGCGCTGGCGGTTTTGTGGAAATTCGGCTTCAATCCGGAGGCGCTGTTCGCTCGGGCGGTGGAGGTGCATCCGAAGCACCTCGCCATCATGGCGCCGGGCACTCTCGTGTCCAACCCAATCTCGGCGATCTCTTTAGGTCTCGCGCTCATCTTCGGGACCGCCGGGCTGCCGCATATCCTCATGCGTTTCTTCACCGTGGCTGACGCCAAGGCCGCGCGCAAATCGGTGTTCGTCGCGACCGGCTTCATCGGTTATTTCTACATCCTCACTTTCATCATCGGCTTCGGCGCGATCTGCCTCGTCGCCACCAACCCGGCCTTCCTCGACTCCGCGATCGCCGCCGCCAAGGGACCGATCGCCGCGATCAGGGGCGGCTCCAACATGGCCGCCATCCATCTCGCCAACGCGGTCGGCGGCGATCTCTTCCTCGGCTTCATCTCCGCCGTCGCCTTCGCCACCATCCTCGCCGTCGTGTCGGGGCTGGCGCTCGCCGGCGCGTCGGCGATCAGCCATGATCTCTACGCCAACGTCTTCCGCAGGGGCCACATCAACGAGCTGGAAGAGATGCGGGTGTCGAAGATCGCGACGGTCGCCCTCGGCATCCTCGCCATCTGGCTCGGCATCGTGTTCGAGAAGCAGAACGTCGCCTTTATGGTGGGCCTCGCCTTCTGCATCGCGGCCTCGTGCAATTTCCCGGTTCTGCTGCTGTCGATCTACTGGCGCGGGCTGACGACGCGCGGCGCCTTCATCGGCGGCTTCCTTGGCCTCATTTCGGCGGTCGTGATGGTCGTGCTTTCGCCCGCGGTCTGGGAGGTCACGCTCGGCAACCCCAAGGGATCGGCGCCGTTCCCCTATGAGAATCCGGCCCTGTTCTCGATGGCGATCGCCTTCGTCGGCATTTGGCTAGCCTCCATTCTCGACCACAGCAAGCGCGCGGAAATCGACCGGGCCGGCTT
>JBKQMI010000055.1:0-12433 GCA_052146775.1 Methylocella sp.
CGTCGCAACCGAGCGAAAGCGGATTAGCGCGAGAAACAGGAAGAATCCGCCGACGAGCGCGACAAACAGAAATTGCGGCCACACCACCGCCAAGCCCGCGCCGCGAAAGAGGATGGACTGCGCGAAGAGCACGAAATGGGTCGACGGCGAAAACATCATGATCGAGCTCAAGATCGGCGGCATTGATTCGAGCGGCGTGTTGCTGCCTGACAAGATATTCATCGGCATCGCGACGAGAATGTAGAGGAGGCCAAGCTGCGGCATCGACCGTGCGATCGTCGCCAGAAATATGCCCACCGCTGTTGCAAAGAACAGATATATCGCGGCGCCGCCGACGAATAAAGGCACCGAACCGACGATGGGGATCTTGAGAGAAAGTCGCACGACGATTTCGAGCGAAAGGAACACTGCAACGGCGATCACAAGGCCATTCGCCCAGATCTTGGATATGGCGATTTCGAACGGCGTGACAGGCATGACGAGCAGATGATCCATCGTGCCGTGCTCGCGCTCGCGGATAATGGCCGCGCCGGCCAGAATGATCGCAAGCATCGTCACATTGTTGACGATTCCCATGACGCTTGTGAACCATGCGGTCGTGACATTCGGATTGAAGGCGACGCGTACGGCGAGCGTGATCGGCGACTTTGAAATATTTTGCGAACGAGACTGATATGCGCCTTCGTTGCGAGACACAAAATTATTGATCTCGGTCAAAAGGATCTGCTGGATATAACCGTAGCCAAGCCCCGCCGTAACCATGGCGGTGGCGTCCACGTTGACCTGGACCGCCGGGCTTCGCCCGGCCAGGACGTCCTTTTCGAAATTCGGCGGGATCACGATGACGAACGTATAGACCGCCGTATTCATCAGATGGTCGACGTCGCCTGCGGCGATCTCGACCGGTCGCTTGAAATAAGGAGGCAGAAAGGCGGCGGTCATCCGACGCGACAATGCGGAATTGTCCTCGTCCACCACGCCGACGGATGCATTGTGCAACTCCTGGGCATTGCTATGTCCCTGCACATAAACAGCGAACGAGAACGTGTAGATCACGAGTCCAAGAAGCACGAAGTCCCGAAAGAAGCTCCGAAGCTCTTTCGTTCCAAGCCAGAAGATATTGCTCAAAACATTCATGAGATGACGCCTTGCTAGGCTTCCTGCTTGCGCAGGAACACGAGGCTGAGCACGGTCAGGATGGGAATGAAAACGGCCAGCTGGAGCAGAGTTGTGGAAAGATCTTCAAAACCAAGGCCCTTGGTGAAGGCGCCGACGCTGATCTTCAAAAAATAGGTCATCGGGAAGCCGATCCCCATAATGGCGGGGAGCCCCGTGAGAGAGGAGACTGGCGTGAGCATCCCCGAAAAGGTCGTGGCCGGCAGAATTGTGAGGATCGCGGTTCCGAACAAAGCCGCGATTTGCGTCCGGCAGAAGGACGAGATCAACATTCCGATGCCGGTCGTCGCGGTCACGTAGAGCAGCGCGCCGATGAAGAGCGCTGGAAAGCTTCCCTTCAAAGGAACGCCGAACGCGAAGATGCCTAGCAGGCACAAAATCCCGAAATTTACCATCCCGATTGAGATATAGGGGATCTGCTTGCCGAGCAGGAATTCGATGCGGGTGACGGGCGTGACGTAAAGATTGGTGATCGAGCCGAGCTCCTTCTCACGCACGATGGCGAGGGCCATCAGAATGGCGGGGATCATGACGAGCAAGAGAGCGACGGTCCCCGGCACCTGGGCGTAGATGCTCTCGAAATCCTGGTTGTAGAGAAATCGCGTTTCGATCCTCGCCTGCACCGCGGGGTTCACATTCGGAATGTTGAGCATGGCGATATCTTTATTGCGCAGAGCCTCGCGCAGTTCATCGGGCGTATCGGCGGCGGCCTGGCCGTTGCGCACCGCGAAATCCGAAAGAAACTGCGCGTGGGCGGCTTGGAGATATCCGCGTATCGTCTCGGCCCGGAACGGCATGGCGCCATCGACCCATGCGCCGACTTCCGTCGGCACGTTCTTCTTGATATCGCGGCCGAAGTCCGGCGGGATCTCGATGCCGGCTTTGATGTCCCCGGATTGCAGGCGCCTCTCAAGATCGGCCTGATCGATAATCGGCGCCTTCTCGATGAAGTAGCTCGAACCGCGCAGTTCTTCGAGGTAAGCTCGGCTTTCGTGCGAATTGTCGCGGTCGAGAACGGCGAAAGTCAAATTATTCACATCGGTGGAAATGCCTGCGCCGAAGACCGACATGAGAAAAGCGGTCCCGAGCAGCGCGAAACCGAGGCGGATCGGATCGCGCAACAGTTCGAGTCCCTCGCGAATCGTGTAGGCGAACATTCGGCGTGGACTGAACCAGGCGCTGCTGGGCGCGCGCGCGGTCCCCGCCGGCGCCGCCGCGATCGCTGGGACAGAGGCCGCCCTCTGCGAACCCTGCTCGGACGCCCGCGCGCGGTTCACCTCTTCGAGATAGTCGATGAAGGCGTCCTCCAGATTGGCGCAGCGGCGGGCCTTCACCAGTTCCGCCGGCGTCCCCGTCGCAAGAACCCGCCCGGCATCCATCAGCGCGATGCGGTCGCAGCGGGCGGCTTCGTTCATGAAATGCGTGGAGATGAAGACGGTCATGCCGTCGCCTCGCGAGAGATCCGCCAAGAGCTCCCAGAACTGATCGCGGGCGAGCGGATCGACGCCGGACGTCGGCTCGTCGAGGATGAGGATCTCGGGCTGATGCACGACGGCGACCGCGAGCGACAGGCGCTGGCGGATGCCAAGCGGAAGATCGGCGGCGCGCTGATCGAGATAAGAGCCAAGCCCGAAACGCGCGACGAGCGCGCCGATGCGGGCCTCGGCATCCTTGCCGAGATGGAAAAGGTGGGCGTGAAGGTCGAGGTTCTGGCGAACCGTGAGTTCGGTGTAGAGCGAAAAGGACTGCGACATATAGCCGACACGAAACCTTGCCCGCATGTCCGAGGCGTCGATGGGCTTGCCGAACAACAGCACTTGCCCGGCGCTCGCGGGGAGCAGGCCCGTCAGCATCTTCATCGTGGTCGTCTTGCCGCAGCCGTTCGAGCCGAGAAATCCGAAAATCTCGCCGCGTTCGATCGCGAAATTGACATTGTCAACGGCCGTGAAGGCGCCGAAGCGGCGAGTCAGGCCGCTCGCGACGATCACGGGCTCGCCGTCGCCCCGCGCGCGCGGGGCAATCGAGAAGGCCTTGTGACCACGGCGGCGCTCCCGCGGCAGCAGCGCGATGAAGCTTTCTTCGAGCGTGGCCGATCCTGTCTTCGCCTTGATCGCGGCCGGCGATCCGGTAGCGAGGACGCGGCCGGCGTCCATCGCCACAAGCCAGTCGAATTGCTCGGCCTCCTCCATATAGGCGGTTGCGACGATGACGCTCATGCCCTGGCGCTCGGCGCGCATGCGGGCGATGAGGCTCCAGAATTGGCGCCGCGACAGCGGATCGACGCCCGTCGTCGGTTCATCGAGGATGAGAAGATCGGGATCATGGATCAGCGCGCAACAAAGCCCGAGCTTCTGACGCATGCCGCCGGACAGTTTGCTCGCGGACCGGTCCGGAAAGGGATCGAGGCCTGTCGCCTTGAGGAGCGCCGCGATGCGGCGGTCGCGTTCGTCGCGATCCTGACCGAAAAGCCGGCCGAAGAATTCGATGTTCTCGCGGACGCTGAGGTCGGGATAGAGGTTCTTTCCGAGCCCCTGCGGCATGTAGGCGATGCGCGGGCAAATCGCCGCGCGGTGTCGCGCGTCGCCAATGTCGCCGCCAAGCACCCGAATTTCGCCGTCCTGGATGCGGCGGGCGCCGGCGATGAGGCTCAAAAGCGACGATTTGCCGACGCCGTCCGGGCCGATCAGCCCGACCATGCAGCCGGCCGGAAAGGCGATCGTCACATCGTCGAGCGCGACCGTCGGCCCGTAGCGCAGCGAAACCCCGGAAAGCGCGCCGAAGGCCACATGGGACGGGCTCATTTAGAGGGCGCCGCCTGCAGCGCGGCGGGCCATTCGACCTTCGGATCGATGCGCACATAAGCCCTGCCCGGCAATCCCGTACGGACCTCGGCGGCGTGCGCGAGCAAGAGCGCAGGGTCCACCCGCACCTTGACGCGGAACATCAGCTTGTCGCGCTCATCCTCGGTCTCGACGGCCTTCGGCGTGAATTGAGCCTGCGTCGCGACGAAGGAGACATGCGCCGGGATGACGAACTTCGGCCATGCATCGAGCAGGATTCGCGCCTCCGAGCCGACCCGCGCGCGGCCGGCCTGAGCGGTCGGCAGATAGATGTCCATATAGACGTCGGAGATGTCGAGCATGGTGAACACCTTGCCGCCCACGGGCAGCACTTCGCCGACATTGGCGATGCGGTACTGAATGCGCCCAAGGGTCGGCGCAACGAGGGTGTTGTCGGCGATGTTGACCTTATAGAGCTCGACATTATGCGTGGCGGCGTCGAGGGCGTGCTCGGCCTCGCCGACGCGCGCCTGCGCGGCGTTCAGCAAAGCGACGGAGCCGTTGAGGGACTGCCGGCGCTGGTCAAGGAGTTCGTTCGTCGCATAGCCCCGCGCGACAAGCGCGGTGGTGCGGTCGATCTCCTGCTGCGCCAGCGTAACCTGGCTCGTTTGCTGAACGACGTTGGCCCTCGCCTCGTCGAGCGTTCGCTGGGCCTGCCGGACCTGCGCCTCGGTGGCCTTGAGCGTGGCTTCGAGATCGCGCGTGTCCATGCGCGCGACCACCTCGCCCGCCGTGACCATGTCGCCCTCGTCGACATATCGTTCGAGCACCCGCCCCGCGAATTTCGTGTCGATATCGATTTCCTGCGCCTCGATGCGGCCGTTGCCCGACACGATGCCTGCAGGAAGCAGCGCCTGACGCTGGCGCCACCAGTTGAACCCGCCGGCGCCGAGGCCGGCGAGGATCAGCGCGAGAGCGAGAACAGTTTTCCAGCGCGTCTTGCGGCGCGGCGGCGCAGGTTGCTCCGGCAGCGCCGGGAGCCTCTCGGGAATGGGCGCGAGAGCCGTCGTGCGCGCCTCGATAGGCGCGCCGGCGGACTCATTCTGCTTCGCGACGCCGGGTAGATCCGGCGTTTCAACTGGTTCGGTCGGCACGCGCGCACCTATTGAGGAATTCGCCTGGCGACAGGTAAGGCCCGAAACACGAACCCGCGCAAGAGGGGCCGGCCGTGACTTACCCGTGATCGGCGCGGGCGCATTGATTCCGCCCGCCTGCGCCGAAGCGACGCAGATAAGCCTGCCCGCGGCGCTGCATTTTCATGCTTTCGGCGAAGTCTCCGCGAAAATCATGCTGGAGCACAAAGTCGGACCGCAGCGTCTCCGAACCTCCGAGGACCGCAGCTCGTGCGGTTCTCCAGTTGGGTCAGGCCGCCGGCCACAACCAGGCGGCGCCGCGCACGCCGCTCGAATCGCCATGCGCGGCGCGAATCACCGGCGTCTCGACGCCGTCCGAAAAGGCATAGCGCGCGATGAGCGCGGGCAGCCCGTCATAAAGCGAAGCGATGTTGGAGACGCCGCCGCCAAGCACGATCACGTCGGGATCGACGATGTTGATCACGGAGGCCAGCCCGCGCGCGAGGCGATCCTGATAGAGGCGCAGGCACTGGTCGGCTTGCGCATCTCCCCTGCGGGCCGCGGCGGCGATGGCGCGCGCCTCGAGGAAGGTTCCGGTGCGGGCGCAGTAGTCGCGCGCGAGCCCCGGACCGGAAAGGAACGTTTCAATGCAGCCCGACTTGCCGCAATAGCAGGCGGCCCCCGGCCGCTCGGCGCCCTGCGGCCACGGCAAGGAATTATGCCCCCACTCGCCCGCGATGCGGTTACGCCCGCAAACGAGCCTGCCGTCGATGACGAGGCCGCCGCCGACGCCTGTTCCAAGAATGACGCCGAACACGACCCGCGCGCCGGCGCCGGCGCCGTCGGACGCCTCCGAAAGCGCGAAGCAGTTGGCGTCGTTTTCGAGCCTCACCGGCCGGCCAAGCAGTTCGCCAAGATCGCGGTCGAGCGGCTTGCCGTTGAGGACCGTGCTGTTGGCGTTCTTGATGAGGCCGGTCTTCAAGGACAGGGCGCCCGGCGCCGCGACGCCGACCCTGCCGCGCCGGCCCGTTTTCGTTTCGACCATTGACACCAGCGCCGCGATGCCCGCGAGCGTTCCGGCATAGTCGCCGGCAGGGGTCGGCGTGCGATGGCGCACCAATATGGCGCCGGATGTATCGAGCGCGGCGGCTTCAATTTTGGTTCCGCCGAGATCGATCCCGATCCGCATGTCCGAACGCCAGCTCCGCTTTTTTGTGTTTTATATTGCTTTACGCGAAACGGCGGCGCGCGGGTAAAAGAATATAGGCCGGCGTTCAGCCGGCCCTTTTTGATGATCTGCTGTTTGCCGATTCGCTGGCCCGTCAGTGGCCGCCGTGATCAGCGCCTCGGCTCGCCTCGAACAGGAACCAGGTCCGGCGCTCCGACTCGTCGATATAAACTTCGAGAATGCTTGTCGTCGCCGCATCGCCATGATCGTCAGAGACTTTATGCGCCTTACGAAGAGATTCTGTTAAATCCCTGTTATCAATTACCAAGTCGCATAGCATTTCAGCTGGCGAGACAAATTCGGAGTCATTATCGGCGATGCGCGAAAGCTTGGCGATATGGCCGATGGAGCGCAACGTCGTCTGACCCAGCTTGCGCGAGCGCTCTGCAAGCGGATCGATGATCGCGAAAATCTGTGTCGCCTGTTCGTCGAGCAGTAGATGATAATCGCGGAAATGCGGCCCACTCATGTGCCAATGAAAATTCTTCGTCTTCACGTAAAGCGCGAACGCGTCAGCCGCGAGCTTGTTGAGCTCGGCGGCGATGGCGGCGGTTGCGTTCGCGCCAAGATCCGAAGGGGTCGCCAGAGCCTTGATCGTCGTGTCGTCGGCGTGTGCCGGCTTCATTGAGGTAGCCATTTTTGCGAACTCCTGTTCCCCCGCCATCGATGACGGAGATCGAGTTGAACGCGGCGCCCGGCCAAGCGTTCCAGCCTGGCGCGCCCCTCGCCAATCAGCGCGCGGCGATGGAGGCCGCAGCCGTCGCATCGATATGCGCGATGAGCGCCGGATCGAGCGCAAGTCCCCGCGCCAGCGCCTGCAGGAACGCCTTCTCCTGCGGACTGCGGGCGACGAGATGCGCCGCGGCGTAGACCTGCAGTCCTAGCTCCTTCGAGCCGCCGACCGCCTTCACAAGTTCGTCGATGATCGCGGGATGCTGGATTTCGCCCTCAAGGAACTGCACGGCTCCGGCCTCGAGTCCCGCCGCCTTCAGCCCGTCGAGGATCTGGGCGCGCTGGCCGGCGTCGACGTCGCCATCGGCGACGGCGGTCGCGACCAACGTCCGTACGAGGAGAAGCGTCGTGTCATGCGAATGGGACTGCTCGGAAAAGCCCGTTTCGGCTGGAGGCGCGGTCAGTTGTTCGAGGCCGGGAACCCCCTGCGTCAGCGGCTTGCCATCCTGATAGTTGCGCAGCGCCTTGTAGGCGATGCCGCCGATGGCGGCGAGACCGCCGAGCTTGACGAGGCCGCCCGTCGTCGCGCGCCCGCCCGGCGTGCCGAGCATGAGCGCCGCCAGTCCGCCGAGCGTTGCGAGCGTGCCGACCGGATTTTGTTCGACCAACTCCTTGGCCTTGCCGATATATTCCGCGGCCTCGGTTCCCTGCAATCTGGTCTGCGCCTGGCCAAGAACGCCGGAGAGGGCGGATGCGGTCTGATCGGCGGCCTGTTTTGTCGCCGCCGTCGCCGTCGCCGCGGCCTCGCTCGCGGCCGCCTTGCCGCGCGCGATCGCGTCATCGACGCTGGCCGCGGCGGAGTCGCCGGCGGGTCCAAGCTTGTTTCCGGCGAGCAGGTCCAAAAGCTGCTTTGCGTCAAACATGGCGTTTTCTCCCTTGTCCGTCATCGGCCGCCGACGACGCCCGCTGCGCGCGCTTACTCGCCTGAAAGACCAATGGAATCCGACCGTAGCGATCTCTTGAGACAGTTGGACGACGCTTCGTCGACTCCGCCGCGCCCCTCGCGTCGCCCGGGTTTCGCACCCCTCCGCAACGCCTTAGCGCTGGCCCGAAGCGGCCATCGGCGACAGATTAGCGAGAAGCCGGGAGGCGTCAATTTTAATCATCTCGGCGCCACAGGTGGTTTTCCGGCACGCCGCAACCCTCTTCGAAAGTAATCGCCAAGATCAAGGTATAATGACGAATTTTGTGCCATCGCCCCTGCAAGGTTTCCGGAACGAAAGCGCCAGCCAAGGCGTTTCACCACGCGTTCGCGAGAAGAGCGACACGGCAGCGCCGACGGCGCAATTCTTAGACAGTTCGCGAATGCATCCAGCTCGAACAAGAATGCTCGAATCTATCGAGATTAAGGGCCAGGGAGGAACGCACATGACCAGTTTTCATGTTCTTACAAGCGGCGCCGAGATTCAGGATTTTCCCGTCGTCCGGAAGATCGGCTTCGCCGACCTCAGGGACGCCTTGCTCGAAGGCTTGCACGATTTCCGCGCTATGCCTTCCCATCTTGTCTTCCTCGCCTTCATTTATCTCGTGATCGGCATTTTTCTCTTCCCCACGTCCTCCGGCCAGAACGCTCTCCCCCTCCTGTTTCCCTTGCTTGCCGGCTACGCCCTGATCGGGCCATTCGCCGCCATCGGGCTTTACGAGGTAAGCCGCCGACGCGAACAGGGCCTGCCGCACACCTTCAACTACGCCTTCAGTGTTTTGCGCTCGCCGGCCATGCCTTCGATCCTGGCGGTCGGCTTTGCGCTAATGGTGATCTTTTTGTTGTGGCTGGCGACGACGCAGGCGCTTTATCAATCGCTCTTCGGGGTGTGGGCGCCGCAATCCTGGGGCCATTTCTTCGACCAGCTCTTCACCACCTATGCCGGTCACAGGCTGCTCGCCCTTGGCGTCGGCATCGGCTTTATTTACGCCTTGATCGCCTTCAGCATCGGCGCGATCTCCTTCCCGCTTCTGCTTGACCGGGATGTCGGGGCCGCGGTCGCCATTTTGACCTCCGTCAAGGCCGTTTTGAAGAATCCCGTCGTGATGGCGGCCTGGGGCCTGATCATCGCCGCCGCGCTGGCGGCCGGGATGGCGACGCTTTTCGTCGGCCTTGCAATCGTAACGCCCATCCTCGGGCATGCGACATGGCATCTCTATCGCCGCGTCATCGCCCCCGCGGACGGCGAAACGCGATAGTCGCCCGTGGCGGGCTGATCGCAAACCTCGGCGTTCGCGAATCTCAAAGTCGCGCCCATTCCCCGGACAGGATCCGGGGATTGTAGGATTCAGGGATCACCTGGGCGCGGTAGCGCGTCGGTCTGAATTCCGCGGGCCGATCACGGGCGTTTGTCGGAGACCAGCAAGATGTAGAGCTGCTGAGCCACGATCTCGCGCGCCGAGGCCGCATCTTTCGGAGATAAGAGTTTCGCTGCCGGCAATTCGTCCACGACCAAGGCGGCGGCAAAATCGCTCCACGCCAGTTCCGCTTCGTCTTGCGCCTTTTCGCTTTCATCATTCATGCCGCGACCCCGTCAGCGCCGGTCAAACTGGCGCGCCGTCCCCGTGGCACATGTTTCGCCTTTCGACTTACCGATGTGATAATGTTTTAGGATAGTCCTCGACGATAATTCTTGCGGCGGTCCCTTGTGCGGCGGGCCGCTGCTTTCCCCTTTGTCTGGTGTCGGAGATAGATGATGCAGGGGCTGACGCCTGAGGGCCAACGGATCGTCGACGATATCGCAAGGCGCCACGGCTTCAGCGCCGATGCCGTGACGAGCTTGCTCTATGCGCTCGCCGCCGGCAATGGAACGCAGGCGCAGTTCAATCATCCCGAGTTCGGCGGCATGGGACAATGGTCGCCAGGCATGATCATGATCGGCGACATGTTCAATCAGGGCCTCAAAGCCCGCGTCGAATCGCTTTGCCGCGATCTCGCCGACCTCTTGCGCGGCCAGCAGGTTTTCGAGACCGCGGCGGAGCGCCCTGAGGCGGCGAATTCATGGCAGACGCAGAACTACCAGGCCCAGAACTACAATGTCTCCGGCGCCGCCGTCAGCCTGTTTGCGCAGGGTTTTGGGACGCCGTCCCGGAACTGGTGGCCGACCGATCTCCGCAGTCCGACTTCAACGGGCAGCCAAAACGATATGCATTATGCCTATTTTCCGTCGTCGAACCGGTTGGCGATCAAGCAAGGCGGCAGGATCAGAGTCTATGACAGCGGCGATCACCACATCTCCGGCGTCTCGCAGCAGCAAGGCGACGATCAATCGCTGACCTTCACCAGCCAATATGGCGTCGTCCGGCTCGGCGATCTGAAGCTGGTTTCGACGGAGGACGGCGAGGCGCCATCGCAATCATCCGAAGCCGCGGCGCCATCGTCCCAAAACATCGCGCCCCAAAACATCGCGCCCCAAGCCGCCGCGCCGACATCGCCCGGCGCGCCCGAAACGCCCCGCTGGGCGCAGCCGCCAGAGCCCCCGCCTGTCGCGCCGCAACCTGCGAGCCCGGCGAGCGGCGCGCAGACGCCCGCGGACATCTTCTCGACCCTTGAACGGCTGGCTGAGCTTCGCCAGAAGAACATTCTCAGCGAAGAGGAATTCGCGGCCAAGAAGGCCGAGTTGTTGGCGCGTCTCTAAACTCGGGCGCGCGCGATTTCGGAGCGCGCGTCCGCCATGCCCGGGATCAGCGGCTCAATTGGTCATCTCGATGATTTCGCGCAGCTTCGGATAAATCTCGTTGGTCCAGCGGCGCCCGCTGAAAGTGCCGAAATGGCCGACGCCGGTCTGCACGTGATGCGACTTCATATATTGGCGCAGGCCCGTGCAGAGGTCCTGCGCGGCGAGCGTCTGGCCAAGGCCGCAGATGTCGTCGCGCTCGCCCTCGACGGTGAGCAGGGCCGTGCGCCGGATCGCTGCCGGCTTGACCGGCCGGCCATGCACCTCGAGCTTGCCGAGCGGTAAGAGATGGTCCTGGAAAACGCCCTTGACCGTCGGAAGGTAGAATTCTGCGGGCAGATCCATCACCGCGAAATATTCGTCGTAGAAGGACTTGATCTGGTGAAACCTGGTCATGTCGTTGTCGGCATGCGCCTGCGCCATGTCCTTGAAGGACTGCATATGGCGATCCGGATTCATGCTGACGAAAGCGGCGAGCTGCATGAAGCCCGGATAGACCCTGCGGCGCGCGCCCTTGTAGGACCGCGGCACGTCGGCGATGAGGTTTTTTTCGAACCACTCGATTGGCTTCGTTTTGGCGAGTTCGTTGACCTTGGTCGGATTGACGCGGGTATCGATCGGACCCGCCATCAGCGTCATGCTGCGCGGCTGCGCGGGATCGCCTTCCTCGGCCATGATGGCGGCGGCGGCAAGCACGGCGACGCAGGGCTGGCACACCGCGACGACATGCGAGCCCGGCCCCATCGCGCGCAGGAACCGGATGACGTGGTCGACATAAGCGTCGAAGCCGAACTCGCCCTCGGCGAGCGGCACGTCGCGGATATTGCGCCAGTCCGTGATGTAGACGTCATGATGCGACAGCATGGTCTTCACCGTCGCCTTCAGGAGAGTCGCGAAATGGCCGGACATCGGCGCAACGATCAGCACGCGCGGCTGCTCGCCGACGCTCTCCTTCCTGAAGCGCAACAGCGACGCGAAGGGGGTCGCATCGACCACTTCCTCCGTCACCGGCACTGTCCGGTCGCCGTCCTGGGCATCAGTGATGCCGAACGGAAGCCGCGAGTGGGTGACGGCCAGACTGGCGAAGGTCTCGAGAACCCCGGCGAATTTGCGGACGCTGAAAAACTGCTCGATCATGGGCCAGGGCATGCGCAGCGCCGATCCAGCCACGGCCGCGGCGGGCCGGATCAAGTCAAGGACGCTGGCCTGGGCTCCATAGGCTTGATAGATCATCGAGGCATCCAAATCTGGAGAGAAAATCATTGATTCAAGGGTGAGCGGCGGCCATGAGCGGCACAACTTATGCTCCGCCGGACGGTCAGGATTACGCAAACTGGCGTGCATTCGCAAGCAGCTCCAAGCGGTTCGACGCGCAGGGCAAAGGGGTATTCATTGAGCGAGGCCATTCTCACCATCAGCAGCAAGAACTATTCCTCATGGTCGCTCCGCGGCTGGCTGATGACGCGGTTCTCGGGTCTCCCGTTTGTGGAGAAGGTCATCTCGCCCGACGATCCGGCCATGCGGGCGGAGCTTTTGCTGCTCTCTTCGTCCTTCCTCGTACCCAGTCTGGCGCATAACGGCCTGCGCGTCTGGGATACCCTCGCCATCGGCGAATATCTGAGCGAAATCAGGCCGGAGGCGAAGCTGCTGCCGGCCGATATCGAGCGCCGGACGCGCTGCCGTTCGATCAGCGGCGAAATGCATTCGGGCTTCGGGCCGATGCGC
>JBKQMI010000056.1:0-3381 GCA_052146775.1 Methylocella sp.
AACCGCGATCAAGTCGGCGTGCGATAAATGTTCCAGCGAATCAGGCTCTGGCGTCGTCATCCAAAGCTTGAATCACACTTTCCCGCTCTTGACTCCCCCCTCCGCCCGGAAATCTGCCCCGGTTACGATTCCAAATAAGAATTCTTTTTCTCCCCTCGCCCTTCGCCTTGTCGCGAAGTCGCGCCTCGCCGCGCGCGCCTTCGGTTCTGACTACCGCCACAACGTAGGGCGTCTTCTGATTTTTACAAGGGCTGAATCGAAGAATTGCCTCGACCGATTTTTACAAACGCTCGATGGCAGCAAACCAGGAGAACACGCGTTCATACATGAGGCTCACAGCCTCTCTGGCGCTCTCCGGCCACGATGCGGAGGCGCGCGAGACGCTGCTGCGCTATCTCGCGCTGCCGCTCGACATCCCCAGGACGATGACCCAATTCAAGGCGCGCCAGCCCTTCGACACCCCTTATTTGCGCAACTATTACGACCGCTTTTATCAAGGCCTGGGCAAGGCGGGGCTGCCGGAGCAGTGAGTTTCGGGCGCACGCGGGCGTTTCGACGACGAAATGGGCGAATGTCCCCCTTTTCCCCACAGCGGCTACCGGATTCAGACAAGTCATCGAGCCTGCAGGCGCCCGGCGGGTCCCCCCTTCTCCGCGAAGCGGGGAAGGTGCCGCGTAGCGGCGGATGGGGTGTGGAGAGCAGGAATCCGTCGATGAAAGGTTCGCGGTGACGGTCGTGCAATCCGATTTGGCCCGAAGCAGCGGGCCACACCCCATCCGGCGCTTCGCGCCACCTTCCCCAGCAAGCTGGGGAAGGGGTCCGCGCGGCGATTTGAGATGTGTGAATACTAGCCCGGGCGGATCTCTCGAACGCGCTGGCCGTTTGCGTCGCCGGTAGGCGGGCCGTATTGCCGACTGAATTGCTCAATACTCGGAGCGGGCGCGCAAGCGTCCCCGAGCCCTCACGCGTCTCTCTCATCCGGCGACCCCCTGATGACCACGTCGAGCATCGAAAGCAATCCGCTGCTTGAAGCCTGGACCGGGCCGTTCGAGGCGCCGCCTTTCGAGCGCATCGAGCCTCGCCATTTCCGGCCCGCTTTTGAGGCCGCGCTGAAGGACGCGCGGGGCGAAATCGACGCGGTCGCCGCAAGCCCGGCGCCCCCGACCTTCGCCAACACGATCGAAGCGCTCGAGCGCAGCGGGCGCAAACTCGAGAAGGTCTCGAGGGTCTTCTTCAATCTCGCGGGCGCGGCGACCAATGATGAATTGCAGGCGATCGAGCGCGACATCGCGCCGGTCCTGGCGCGCCATCGCAACGAGACCTTTTTGAACGACTCGCTGTTCAAGCGCATCGACGCTTTGAAGGCGGAAGGAGACAAACTCGGGCTTTCGGCCGAACAAGCGCGCGTGCTCGCGCGCTATCATCTCGATTTCACCCGCGCGGGCGCGGGGCTCCCGCCTGAGGCCAAGGCGCGCCTCGCCGCGATCTCCGAGCGGTTGGCGACGCTTGGCGCTGAGTTCGGGCAGAATGTGCTGGCGGACGAAAAAGCATGGCTCATGCTGCTCAATGAAGACGATCTCGACGGCCTGCCGGATTTTTTCATCGCGAGCGCGGCGCGCGTCGCGGCCGAGCGCCGCCATCCGGGGCGATACGCCGTCACGCTGTCGCGATCGAGCATCGAGCCGTTCCTGCAGTTCTCCACGCGGCGCGATCTGCGCGAAAGCGCTTTTCGGGCCTGGGCCGCGCGCGGCGAGAACGGCGGCGCCACCGACAATCGCGCGATCGCCGCCGAAATGGTGCGGCTCAGGGCCGAGCGCGCCCGCCTCATCGGCTATGAAACTTACGCGCACTACCGCCTCGCCGACACGATGGCCAAGACGCCGCGGGCCGCGCTCGATCTTCTCGAGTCGGTTTGGACGCCTGGCGTCAAAACCGCGCTGAAGGAGCAAGAGGCGTTGCAGGAGATCGTCGCCGGCGAGGGCGGCAATTTCAAAGTCGCCCCCTGGGATTGGCGCTACCTCGCCGAAAAGCGGCGCAAGGCCGAGTTCGACTTCGATGAGGGCGAACTCAAACCCTATCTGCAGCTCGACCGGATGATCGAGGCGGCGTTCTATGCGGCGGGCCGCCTGTTCGGCCTTGAGTTCGCCGAGCGCTTCGACCTTGAGCTCTACGATCCCGACGTCCGCGCGTGGGCTGTGCTCGGCCGCGACGGCGCGCCCGTCGCGCTCTTCATCGGCGACTATTTCGCGCGGCCCTCATAGCGAAGCGGGGCGTGGATGAGCGATTACCGCGGGCAGCAGAAGCTGGACGGACCGCAATCGCCGATTGTCGTCAATGTGATGAACTTCGCCAAGGGCGGCGAGGGCGAGCCGAGTCTGTTGAGTTTCGCCGACGCGCGCACGCTCTTCCATGAATTCGGCCATGCGCTGCACGGCATGCTGTCGGACGTGACCTACCCGATCATTTCCGGGACCCATGTCGCCGGGGATTTCGTTGAGTTTCCCTCGCAGCTTTATGAGCACTGGATGAGCGAGCCCGAAATGCTGCGCCGCTTCGCGCTCCACTACAAAACGGGCGAGCCGATGCCGGAGGCGCTCCTTAGCAAGCTCATCACCGCGCGCCGGTTCAATCAGGGTTGGGCCGCGGTCGAGTATACGGCGTCCGCGCTGGTTGACCTTCGGCTGCATCTCGATCCATCGCCCGGAGATGTCGACGTCGTCGCATTCGAGCGGCAGGAACTGGCGCGGATCGGCATGCCCGACGCGATCGCCATGCGTCACCGCAGCCCCCATTTCCAGCACATCTTTTCGGCCGGCTATTCGGCCGCCTACTACAGCTATCTATGGTCGGAAGTTCTCGACGCCGACGGCTTCGAGGCCTTCGAGGAGGCGGGCGACATTTTCGATGCCGTGGTGGCCCGGCGGCTGCACGATTTCGTCTATGCCGCCGGCGGCAGCCGCGACTATGAAGCGGCCTATGCCGCCTTTCGCGGCCGGGCGCCGTCGCCGCAGGCGTTGTTCCGCAAGCGCGGCCTTTAAGGCCGGCCGACGCTGAAATGGCTCGCAAGGCCTAAAGGGGGATGGGAGCGTCATTGGATTGGCCTTTCAAAACTTTGCTTCGGAGATCTTCCATGACCGACATCACCGCGGCCGGCGCGTCCCCGCTCGGCGACCGCACCGTGAACCGCATGGGCTATGGCGCGATGCAGCTCGCCGGCCCTGGCGTGTTCGGGCCGCCGAAGGATCGTCAAGCCGCACTCGCCGTGCTGCGGGCGGCCGTCGCAAGCGGGGTCAATCACATTGACACCAGCGATTTCTATGGCCCGCACGTCACCAACCAGCTGATCCGAGAGGCGCTCCACCCCTATCCGGACGACCTGGT
>JBKQMI010000057.1:0-14059 GCA_052146775.1 Methylocella sp.
GTCCGCGAAAACCCGGAGGACGCGGCGCCGCTGCGCGGCTCGCCGGTGCCGACGACGGGCGTCGGCGCGAGGCCAAAGCCCGGACCCGAGCCCGGCGGCCTCGAGCCGCAACCGCAGGCGTAACACCCGCGCCGGCAAGTTCGCGGAGGGGCTGCTTCGTCAGGCGAGGCCGCCTCTTTGTGGCGGGCGCCCGTTTTGTACGAGATGACTCGTGCAAGGCGACGTGGAGCATTTAGCGCCCATGAATCGCCGTCTCGTCGCTCTCGCATTCCAAGTCGTGATCCAGGTCGCGTTCAACGGTCCCGCCGCGGCGGCCGAGAGCGATCTGGCGTCGATCGCTCAGCCGCTCAAGCAGTTCAAGGACTGGACCGTAGGCTGCGACAATCTGAGAACATGCATAGCGCTTGGCCTCCCGCCCAGCGAAGGGGACGGCGCTTACGTCAAGATCAGCCGTACGGGCGCGGCCGGTGACGAGCCGGCGGTGAGCTTCACGGCCTACGCCGCGGACGAGACGAAGCAGCCGCTTCTGAAGGTGCTGCTGGATGGCGAGGCCCTGCCCTCCCTTCCCAATGAACCATTGTCCGCGCGGCTGGACGGAGACTTCGTGACAGCCTCTCTGAGCCGGGACGGCGCCCGCGCCTTCATCGCGGCGTTGCGGTCGGCGAAGACCCTCACAGTGCAATTGATCGACGAGGGCAAAGCCGGCGATGCGGCGGCCGTATCGCTTGCCGGCTCCGCCGCCGCGCTGCTCTACATGGACGCGCAGCAACAGCGCCTCGGCACGGTGACGGCCCTGGTTCGGCGCGGCGACAAGCTTGCCTCCTCCATTCCCTCCCCGCCGGAGCCGCCAACCATCGCCGCGGTCAAAATGGGCGAGATCAAAAAGCCGCCGAAGCTGCCCCCCGGCGTCGCCCGATCGAAGGACGAGAGCTGCAAAGGCTACGATCCGATCGTTATGCGGCTTTCATCCGGGCA
The DNA here is from genome assembly GCA_052146775.1 of Methylocella sp. Taxonomy (GTDB): domain Bacteria; phylum Pseudomonadota; class Alphaproteobacteria; order Rhizobiales; family Beijerinckiaceae; genus Methylocapsa. The sequence continues at coordinate 976 of JBKQMI010000057.1, forward strand.
AACCCTTTGGGGCGTCTGCGATCAGGCCGCAGCCTATAATTCCATCTATCGGTTCTGGATCGCGGGCGCGGACCGCGCGAAGCCGGCGGTCTTCCAAACGCCGGGGCGGGCGGCGGATGAAGATGCGGCCCTGCTGACTAGCCCCGACCTATCCGATGACGGCCTAACGATCGTCTCGGAGAACAAAGGAAGGGGCGTTGGCGACTGTGGCGAGATCAGCCAATGGGCGTGGGACGGCGCCGCGTTCAGACTCGTGCTGTTACGGAAGATGGATGAATGCCGCGGCGTATCTTCGGACGATTGGCCGACGCTCTATGCGGCGAAAGCGGCGCAGGCCGGATCAAGCCATTGAGGCGGAGGCGCGCCCCAACGCCGGCGCGCAACCTCGCCTTACGTTGATCAGGACTGCGTGCCGGCCAGCACGGTGACGGCGCGGCGGTTCTGCGACCAGCAGGAAATGTCATTGCAGACCGCGACAGGCCGCTCCTTGCCATAGCTGATCGTATGGATGCGGGCGGCCGATATGCCGCGGGCGACAAGATAGGACTTGGCGGCTTCTGCCCGGCGCGCGCCGAGAGCGAAGTTATATTCGCGCGTGCCGCGCTCGTCGGCATGGCCCTCGACCGTGAAATTATATCTCGCATATTGCGTGAGCCAGCGCGCCTGCTTGTCGAGCGTCGCCTGCGCGGTGGGGCTCAGTTCAGAGGAATCGCTGTCAAAGAAAACACGATCGCCGATATTCACCGCAAAATCCTGCGGGGTGCCCGGCGCGGCGACGCCGACGCCGACGCCGCTATTCGCGCTCGCCAGCGCATTCGGATCTTCGGCGGGGTTTTTGGCGCAAGCCGCGATCGCGAGGGCGGCGCCCAGCACGGCGGCGATTTTCCACTCGCCCCTCCGTTCGAGAAAGCTCATCCCATTACTCCTTGGTTGATCGCAGGACAGGATGATTCCTAAGGCTTCGACTATTAAGAGAAGGTTCCATCAACCTTGATTGAAGCTTGTGAGACACCGTGGCATTTGAGTAATCGAGCCAATGGTTAACAAAAGGTTAATGGCGGTATTGGGGCCTCCCGCCTGATTCGGCCGCAACGCCAAAGGTCATCGCCGGCCGGTTAGAGCCGCTGGAGCCAGCAGAATCAAGCCTTAAGAAAAAATTAGCGAACCGCGGCCGGCGATCATCAATTCTTTCGCTTGCGCCTGTCGAAGGGGGAGAAAAACTGTACAAAGCGCGCACTCGCTGGATGCGGGCGAAGGGACCGCCTCGGGGGATGGCGAGCGCGTTGGGGAAATCGCATCGCCTGCAACACGAAGCTGCAAAGTCGCAGGCTTCCTGACCAGGATCATTGCGTTAAATCAAAAACAGTTTGATCGCTCAATTTTGAGCCATCATGCGGAAAGCGCCGTCAGAACCCGCAAATTCAATCCAAAATCATCGAGATCTAATGTGCGAGGCGCTCCAGCAAGTCGCGGACATGCACCTGATCGGCTTTGTAATTGCCCGTCAGCGTGTACATCACGAGATTGACGCCGCCGCGCAGGGCGAGCTCATGCTGGCGCCCGCCCCCGGGAGTCAGCGCATAGAGGCTTTCGCCATCGGCGTCGCTCGCCCAGCCGGCCGCGAGATCGTTCGAAGTGATGATCACAGGCGAGACGCCATCGCCCGAGCGCGCCGGGCGCGCGCCGCCGTCGGCGGGGACGGGCGGCAGCGCCTCGATCCAGGTCGTCCCGCTGGCGTAGCGGCCGACAAAACCATCGAGCAGATAGAAGGTCTTGGTGACGACGTGATCGGCGGGCACGGGCGCGAGTTCCGGCACGTCGACGCCGGCGAGCAATCGCCGCAGCCAGCGCGCCTCCGGCGTCGGCGGCCCGTCCGGACGCGCCGACAGCGCATCGCGCGTGTCGAACACGATGGTTCCGCCCAGTTTCATGAAGGCGCTGATCTTTGCGACGGCCTCCTGCGAGGGTTGCGGGCGGTCGGCCACGATCGGCCAATAGAGCAGAGGATAAAAGCTCAGTTCGTCGCGGGCGGGATCGACCCCGACCGGCTCGCCGGGGGCGAGCGAAGTGCGCCGCGCCAGCGCCCGCGAGAGGCTGGCGAGCCCCTGACGGCTCGCCTCATCGACCTTGGGATCGCCGCTCACGACATAAGCGAGCCGGGTCGTCAGCGCGGAATTCAGATCGCGCGGCGAAATCGAAATCGCCTGCCCGCCCGCCGCCGGCTCCGCCAAGGCCCGCGAGGGCGCACTGATGAGGCCGGCGGCGCAAACGAGGGCCGCGACGACGAGCCCCGCCACGGCCCGGCGCGAGGGACGCAGCGGCCCGGCGAGCCAGAGCGAGGCGAGAGCGTCGAGGCAAAACAGGATGAAGGCGAGGGCGATGAGATAGGGCTTCAGATCGACCGGCTCGGCCCCGCGTAGCGGATGCGGCGACAGGCCGAGGCTTGCGAAATTCAGCGACTCCACGACATCGCCCGGCTGCAGCGCGTTGACGGCGACAAAGGAGTCCGGCGGACCGTAGATACCGGGCAAATGCGCGGCGTCAGCGGCGCCCTCGAAGCCGGGAGGGATCGGCCGCGCGCTCGCGGGCGGCGCGCCGAGCACGCCGAAGCCGTCGAGGGTCTTTGTCGGCGCGACCGCTTTCGCCTGATCCGCGCTGGCGGCGATGTCGCTCGCCACCCCATTCTTCGGCGCATCCGCAGCCACGGCGCTCTGCGCCATCTGCCCGGACAGATCGACGATTTTGCGCAGCATGTCGACGAACAGCCCCGAAAGCGGCAGGTTGGACCAGGTGGTGTCGGCCGTCACATGGAACAGGATCGTCATCCCCTTACCCATGCGCGCGGCCGTGACAAGCGGCGTGCCGTCGGCGAGCTGCGCCAGCGTCTTCTCCGCGAGGCCAGGGTCAGGCTCGGCGAGCACCTGGCGCGAAATGGTGACTTCGGCGGGCGCCTTCAAACCAAAAAACGGGCTGGAGCGCTCGAAGGGCGCCAGCGTCTTCGGCGTCTCCCAGGACATCGAGCCGCCGAGCACGCGTCCGCCGCGACGCAGCCGGACCGGCACGAGATCGTCCGAAGCGCCGGCGAGCCTCGTGCCGGCGAAGCGCAACAGGATGCCGCCATCCTCGACGAAGCGCCGCAATTCGTCATGCGCCGGCCCCGACACGGCGCCAACGTCGGCGAGAATCATGACGGCGACATGGTCCTCCAGCAGCTCATGAATGGGATCGACCGCGCCTAGCCGCGCCTCGCGCACGTCGGCATAGGGCGCGAGCGCTTTCTTCAGATAGTAATTCGGCGCAAGCAGCGGCTGCGACACGTCGGCCGACTCGCCGCTGACGAGGCCGATGCTGCGCCGGCGCCAGCGCTCGTCGAGGAGCGAAACCGCCCCGGCCGAATGTTCGCCCGCGATCTCAAGGCGCATGATCTCGTTGCGCAGCTCGACGGGCAGATCGAATTTCGCCCTGGTCTCCATCTGCCCGGCGAAATCGAAAGGCGCCGAGCCGATGGCGAGACCCTTGAGGTCGAGCGCGCGCACCTCGCCCTGCTCCGGGCCGCCCGCCGCGGAGCGCAGGACCCGCACTTCGAGGCCGCCCGCGAGGTTCTGCGGCCCGGCCAGCGCCCGCACCGGGTCGGCGCCGCCGATGATGTCGAGGTTCGCCCCCAGCGCCGCGAGCCCGCTTGCGAAGTCGCGCGCGTGGCCGGCCTCGAGCCCATCGGCGATCCAGACGATCGAGGATTGCGGATGGCCTGCGACAAATCCCCGGATCGCTTCGAGCGCCGGCCCGCGATCTGGAACATAAGGCGCGGGATTGATCGCGCGCAGCCGCTCAAGCGCCTTCAAGGCGTCGGTCGAAACGATCTCCCGCGGGCCGTCCGAGGCCGCGACCACAGCGATCGGGCGCGAGCGCCGCCCGGCCGCCGCGATGCGCTGCGCGGCCGCCTCGACGCGGCGGGAAAAGCTCGGCGCCGCCGGCCAGCCATCGTCGAGCACGATCACGAGCGGGCCGGCCCCGACGGCGAGCGGCGCCGGATTGAGCACCGGCCCCGCCATGGCGAAGATGATGCAGGCGGCAATGGCGAGGCGCAGGATCAAGAGCCAGAGCGGCATGCGCCGGGGGGGCTGGCTGGCGGGCGAGAGATCGAGGAACAGCCGCAGCGGCGGAAACGGCACCTGGCGCGGACGCGGCGGCGTGACGCGCAACAGATAATAGAGCAGCGGCAGGCCGATCAATGCGGCGAGCGCTAAGGGCGCCGTGAATGCGAGCGGTGCGCCAAACATCAAATCGCCAGACCCGCTGCTGCGTTCGTCGAACCGGCTTCGAGCTGCATCCTTAAGGCCAGCAGGGCCTCCGAGGCCGGCCGGTCGGTCCGGTGCAGCATCAAGGTCCAGCCGCGCGCCCGCGCCGCCGCGCGGATCGAATCGCGGTGCGCCGTCAGCCTTCGCACATAATCGGCGCGGAAGACCTCAGCCTCGCCGATCCGCAGGCGCGCCGGCGAATCGACGTCGATGAACTCCACATGGCCGGCGAAGGGGAATGTCTCTTCGACCGGATCGGCGATCATGATGAGATGGCCGCGCGCGCCGCGCTGGCTGATCGAATCGATCATCGCAGCGATGTCTTTGGGGTCGCTGAGGAAATCGCTGATCAGAACCGCCTGCGAATCGCGCAGCAGGCTGTCCGGCGGCGCGAGCTCCGCCGGCGCGTAATCTTTTCCGCGCTCCTCGGCGAGCAGGACCTCGGCGAACCGCTCGACGATGTTGCGGGCGGCGAGCGGCCGGGTCAGCCCGAGGAGGCCGACGCGCTCGCCGCCCCGGATCAGGAGATCGGCCGCGGCGAGGCCGAGCACAAGGGCGCGGTCGATTTTCGGCTGCAGCGCCAGCTTCGATGAAAAATGCATGGACGCGGACCGATCCATCCACAGCATGACCGTATGCGCGGCTTCCCATTCGCGCTCGCGCACATAAAGCCGCTCATCGCGCGCGGATCTGCGCCAGTCGATGCGGTTCGTCGATTCGCCGGCGACGAAGGGGCGGAACTGCCAGAAGGTTTCGCCGAGACCTGCGCGGCGGCGTCCATGCACGCCGTGGAGCACGCTTGCGGCCACCTCCCGCGCGGCGACGACGAGGCTCGGAAAACGCCGCGCCAGCGACAGCGCCTGATCCTGCCTCGGCCCGCGAAGGCGGCTCTCGGCGCGATCGAGGAGCGAGACCTCCGGCATGGTCAGTTGAGCCGCGCTGTCAGCTTGCCGATGAGGTCGGTGACCGTCTCGCCCTCGGCGCGGGCGGAAAAGGTCAGCGCCATGCGGTGCTTCAGCACCGGAACGGCGAGAGCCGCCACGTCTTCGCAGGAGGGCGAGAGGCGCCCGCCGAGCAGCGCGCGCGCGCGCGTCGCCAGCATCAGGGCCTGCGCCGCGCGCGGACCCGGCCCCCAGGCGATATGCTGGGTGATGGCGGGATCGCCTTCGCCTGGACGCGCCGAGCGGACGATGTCGAGGATCGCCTCGATCACGCTCTCGCCGATCGGCAGCCGGCGCACGAGGCGCTGCGTCGCAATCAGCTCCTCGGCGCTCATCACATGCTTGGCCTCGGCCTGAACGGCGCCGGTGGTCTCGACGAGGATGCGTCGCTCGGCGGCGCGATCCGGATAGCCGACGTCGATCTGCATGAGAAAGCGGTCGAGCTGGGCCTCGGGCAGCGGATAGGTGCCTTCCTGCTCCAGCGGATTTTGCGTCGCGAGGACGTGGAACGGCTGCGGCAGGTCATGCCGCTCGCCGGCGATCGAGACATGATATTCCTGCATCGCCTGCAGCAGCGCCGACTGGGTGCGCGGGCTCGCGCGGTTGATCTCGTCGGCCATCAGCAGCTGGGCGAAAATCGGACCCTGGACGAAACGGAAGCTGCGCCGCCCGCCGGACTCCTCCAGCACCTCGGAGCCAAGAATATCGGCCGGCATCAGGTCCGGCGTGAACTGCACGCGCCGCGCGTTGAGGCCGAGCACGGCGCCGAGGGTTTCGACGAGCTTGGTCTTGGCGAGGCCGGGCACGCCGACGAGGAGGCCATGACCGCCCGACAGAAGCGTAACCAGCGCTTCATCGACGACCCGCGTCTGGCCGAAGATGATCGTTTCGATCGCCGTCCGCGCCGCCGCGATGCGCTCCAGCGCGATCTCGGCGCTGCGCTCCATGGCGGCTTCGAATGAGGCTGCTGCTTCTGCCATCGGATCCCTTTAATAACCCTTCGCGCGGCCTTGACCCTTCGCACGGCGGCGCGAACACAGTATTTTGGCCCGGCAGATAGTCAACGACCCTTGTCGCGTGTCAACTCGGTCGATCGTCAGGAAAATGGTCTTTGCACGTCGCCGCGACCGGCGCTTGTCACAATTCTTGTGATTTGGCTCTTTTTGATGGCTCCATTCGATAGTTTCAACTTTTGGGCGGAGATGGCTGAAGGCTTTTCGGCGAAACGCGAAACCAGGGACGATGGCGCCGCCACGCTCGCGAATCTGCGGGATCTGGCCGCGTCGGCGCCGCCGGACTTTAACGCGGCGGCGGCGCCGGTCGAGCAGTGGAATCCCCCCTTCTGCGGCGATATCGACATGCGCATCACGCGCGAGGGGACCTGGTTCTACCAGGGAACGCCGATTCGGCGCCCCGCGCTGGTCCGGCTGTTCTCGACGATTTTGCGCAAGGACCCCGAGCGCTATGTTCTCGTGACCCCGGTCGAGCGGGTTGGCATCCGCGTCGAGGACGCTCCTTTCGTCGCGGTCGAAATGGCGGTCGCAATGGAGGCCATCGAGGGCGCGGGCGCCGCGCAGATGTTGAAGTTTCGCACCAATGTCGACGATTGGGTCAGCGTCGACAGCGCCCACCCGCTGCGGTTTGAGAAGGGCGCCTCGGGCGGCCTCAAACCCTATGTCCGGGTGCGGGGCGACCTTTGGGCGCTGGTCACGCGGGCGCTGGCGCTGGATCTCGTTGCGCTTTGCGAAATGCGGGCGCATGAGGGCGGCGAAAGCTTTGGCGTCGCCTCGGCCGGCGCCTTTTTCCCATTGGCCGACGCGCAGGAACTCGCCGCGATAGAGGCAGGCTTTTGAGCGCATCTCAAGACGAGCAGCAAAACGAGCGTTTCACGCCCGCGCGGGTTTTCGCCCACATCAGGAGCCGCCTAAGCTTAGCGCTCGATCCGGCGCCCGCCGAGCTTTTGCTCAGCGATCCTGTCATCGATGGCGATCCCGAGGACGACAGCCCGACTATTTTTCCGCCCGCCACGGGAACCCGCGCCGCCGCGGTGCTGGTCGGCCTCGTCGCGCATCAGGGGCAAGTCAGCGTTCTGCTGACAGAGCGGGCCGCGGATCTTCGCGTTCACGCGGGCCAGATCGCCTTTCCGGGCGGCAAGATCGAACCACATGACGAAAACCCCGCCGCCGCCGCCCTGCGCGAGGCCGAGGAGGAGATCGGCCTTTCCCCCTCTCATGTCGAACCGCTCGGCTACCTTCCTCCTTACGTCACCGGCACCGGCTTCAGCATCATCCCGGTCGTCGCGCGGGTCGAGCCGCCCTTTTCGCTGCGCCTCCATGCGGGCGAGGTCGCGGACGCCTTCGAGGCGCCCTTCGCCTTTCTCATGGATGCGGCCAACCACACGCTCGACTCGCGCGCTTTCGGCGGGCGGCTGCGGCGATTTTATGCGATGCCCTATGGCGATCGCTATATCTGGGGCGCCACCGCCGGCATTCTGCGCAAGCTCTACGAAAGGCTGTATTCCTGATGTGGCGCGCAATTCTCGAACCCGCGCTTCTCTTCGGCTCTCCTTTCGCGGCCTATGCGATCTATCTCGCGCTGCGCCTCAAATATCCGTTCGAGATGGAGCATTGGAGCCGCAGCGCCGTCTCGACGCTGGCCCTCGCCGGTCTCGCCATCGCCGTCGCCGGGGTGTTCGCTTTCGGCATTTTCTCCCCGCGGGGTCAGGGCGCCTATGTTCCCGCCCATGTCGAAGACGGCCGGATCGTGCCGGGGCGCATCCAATGAATGCTGCGCGGGACGCGCTGGCGCCGCTGCTTGGCGACGCGGCGCTGCGGCGCGTGCTCGCCGCCATCGATCGGGGCGGCGACGAGACCCGCATCGTCGGCGGCGCCGTGCGCGACGCGCTCACGGGGCGCCCCGTGAAGGAAATCGATCTCGCGACGACCGCGACGCCTGACATAGTGCTGGCGCGGGCGGAGCGCGCCGGGATTCGGGTGATCCCGACAGGCATCGCGCATGGCACGATCACGCTCCTGGTCGACGGCGAGACATTCGAAACGACGAGCCTTCGCGAGGACGTCGATACGGACGGACGCCACGCGCAGGTTCGCTTCGGCCGCGATTTTTCGGCCGACGCGCTGCGCCGGGATTTCACCATCAACGCGCTGTTCCTCGGCAAGGACGGCCAGATTTTCGATTATGTCGGCGGCCTCGACGACCTTGCGGCGGGGCGCGTGCGCTTCATCGGCGAGCCGGCGCAGCGCATCCGCGAGGATTATCTGCGCATCCTACGCTTCTTTCGCTTTTCCGCCGATTTCAGCGAAGGCCCGCTCGACGCCGAAGGGCTTCTCGCCGCGATGCGCGAGCGCGCCGGGCTGGCGCGGCTGTCGCGCGAGCGCGTGCGCGCGGAGCTTTTGAAGCTCCTTGTCGCACGCCGCGCGGTCGACGCCGCGCAGGCGATGAGCGAGGCCGGCCTGCTCGGGCCGCTCCTCGCCTCCGCGCCCAATCCGGCGCGGCTGCGGGCGCTGACGAAGATCGCGGACGCGGCCGCGCGCGATCCCCTGCTGCGCCTCGCCGCGCTCTGCCTCGAACTGCCCGAGGACGCAGAGCGCCTCGGCGAGCGCCTTCGCCTCTCCAACGCCGAGCGTCAGCGGCTGGAGCGCGCCGCCCGCGCCCTCATCAAGCTGCACGGCGCTCAAACCGCGCCGCCCGACGAAGCGCTGCGCCGCCTGCTCTTTTTACATGGCCGCGAGGCTGCGCTGGATGCGCTGCTGCTCGCCGCCGCGCGGGCGCCCGATCCCGCGCAATGGGCGGGGGCCCTCGCCTTTTTGCGCCGCGAACCGGAGCCGCGTCTGCCTTTCTCTGGCGCTGATCTCATTGCGCGCGGCGTTCCGGCCGGGCGCGCCATCGGCGCGGCGCTGGAAACCTTGAAGCATCGCTGGATCGGCGCGGGCTTTCCGGACGATCCCGGCAGGCTGGCGCGGATGCTCGATGAAGTTGCGTCCGGCGCAAATTGAACGCGTGAGAAGGCGTCGCGTTAACCGCTTCGGCAATCTTCCGCGCAAGACCGCTTAATCTCTTCAATAAAAGTGAACTCAAGGTTTTAGCGGGCCGATCTCCACATTATGATGTCGCTTAACTCAAGGAGTTGCGCCGTGGGCGCAGGGGAGAACAAGCCATCGGATATCGCGCGGCGGCTGGCGCGGCGCGCGCGTGCGCAGGCCGATGACGAACCTCTGCGGAACGGCGGGTGGCGGCGCGAGACCTTCACCCTGCCCCGCGCGCAAGCCCGCGACAAGGCGCGGGAATGGTTCGCGCGCTTCCCAAAGGCCGCTTATATGACCGAGGTCGAATCCTGGCGCGAACTCGCCGACGATTGCATCGAATTCACCATGCGGCGCCTGCCGAGCGCGGATTGAGGCGAGCGCAAAAGGAGCCGCCCTCAGGCTACGGGGCCTGGCGTCCAGGAAAGGTGTTGGCCCGCGTCGACGGCGATCATCTGTCCCGTCACATTGCGCGCCTTCGCTAGATAGAGCACGGCGTCGGCGATGTCGTCGGGATCGACCGCGCGCCCCAGCGGCAATCCCTGAACCTCGCGCAGAAAGCCCGCCTCGCCCTCGCGCGCGTTGGGAAAGACGGGGCCGGGCCCGACCGCATTGACCCTGACGCCCTGCGCCGCGAAAGCCTGCGCCATGGTCGATGTCGCCGTCCACAACGCGGCCTTGCTCAGCGTATAGGAAAAGAACTGCGGCGTGAGCCGCAGCACGCGCTGATCGATGATATTGACGATCGAGGCGCCGGCCGGCGCCTGGCGGACGAAATCGCGCGCGAGCAAAACGGGCGCGCGCAGATTCACGCCGACATGCCGGTCGAAGCTCTCCACGTCGAAATCCAGCGCCGAATCTTCCTCGAACACCGAGGCGTTGTTGACGAGCAGAGTCAGCGGTCCGATCAGCGCGACGGCCCTGGCGATCAGGCCGCCGGTCGCCGCCGCATCCGAGAGATCGAGGCTCAGAACCGCGGCCCTCGCCCCGCCGGCTTCGATGCGGGCGGCGGCGTGCTCAGCCTCCCCTCTTGAGGACGGGCTGCAGTGCACGACGACGGCGTAGCCCGCGCTGGCGAGGCGCTCCGAAATCCGCAGGCCGATCCGCCTGCCGCCGCCCGTCACCAGCGCCGCCGGCGGGAACGGAGGGTTCGAAGGGTCGCTCATGTCTCGCAAACGCTTCGTAATGCCGACTGCATGGATGGTTTCTCTTTAACGCCGAATTGCTTCGCCGCCATCAAGACCAAGGCGACTGCGAAATGGGGCTTGCCGGCATCCAGTTCGTTGAAGGTCCAGTTCGTTGGAGGATATGCCGATGCGCGTCGTCAGTCGCCGCCGATCGCTGACAAAGGCGATAACCTATCGTCTTATTATCATGACTCTCGATTTCGTCATGATTTACATCTTTACTGGAGCAATACATGTTGCGGCCGGATTTATGATCGTCAGCAACATATATACATCAATTGCTTATATCCTGCATGAAAGGTTCTGGGCGAAGATCCAATGGGGCGTCGACGACACGTGAGGCGTCCGCATCCGGCTGCGCGCCCGCATGTGCGCTGGCTCCCGAAGGCGCAAGCTTGCCAAAGCGCATCCGGCTTTCCATTTGACCAAGGCAGCCTTGACAGTTTCCGGCTGCCCGCCTATGTACAGGCGGCTCTTGGCACTCGCCTGATGAGAGTGCTAACAGAGCGCGGTTCAAACCTGCCGCCGTTTTAAGGGGCGTCCCAGCGCGGAACAAGCGCCTCAAGCGGCCTATGAAGGAATAAGACATGAGCTTTCGTCCTTTGCACGACCGCGTCGTGGTCAGACGTCTCGAAGGTGAGGAGAAGACCAAGGGCGGGATCATCATTCCCGATACCGCCAAGGAGAAGCCGCAGGAAGGCGAAATCATCGCCGTCGGACCCGGCGGACGCGACGACAGCGGCAAACTGACGCCCCTCGACGTGAAGGCTGGCGACAAGGTTCTGTTCGGCAAATGGTCCGGCACCGAGGTCAAGATCGACGGGCAGGATCTGTTGATCATGAAAGAAAGCGACATCCTCGGCATTGTCGCCTGACCGGCCAGCTTTTCAGATAAATTTTCAGTTCGTTTCAGGAGTTTCCAAGTCATGGCAGCAAAAGACGTCCGATTCGCCTCGGATGCGCGCGACCGCCTGCTTCGCGGCATCGAGATCCTTAACAATGCGGTGAAGGTCACGCTCGGCCCCAAAGGCCGCAACGTCGTCATCGAAAAATCCTTCGGCGCCCCCCGCATCACCAAGGACGGCGTCACCGTCGCCAAAGAGATCGAGCTTGCCGACAAGTTCGAGAATCTCGGCGCCCAGCTGATCCGCGAAGTCGCCTCCAAGCAGAATGACGCTGCTGGCGACGGCACCACGACGGCGACCATCCTCGCCGCCTCGATCGTACGCGAAGGCACCAAGGCGGTGGCCGCCGGCCTCAACCCGATGGATCTGAAGCGCGGCATCGACCTCGCCGTCTCCGCCGTCGTCGCCGACCTCAAGGCCAACTCCAAGAAGGTCACGTCGAACGAAGAGATCGCCCAGGTCGGCACGATTTCCGCCAATGGCGACAAGTCGGTCGGCGAGATGATTTCGACCGCGATGCAGAGGGTCGGCAATGAAGGCGTCATCACGGTCGAAGAGGCGAAAAGCCTCGACACCGAACTCGACGTCGTCGAGGGCATGCAGTTCGACCGCGGCTATCTCTCCCCCTACTTCATCACCAACGCCGAGAAGATGATCGCCGAGCTTGAGGATCCCTATATCCTCATCCACGAAAAGAAGCTCTCCTCGCTGCAGGCCCTGCTGCCGGTTCTTGAAGCCGTCGTGCAGTCCGGCAAGCCGCTCGTCATCATCGCCGAGGACGTCGAAGGCGAAGCTCTCGCCACCCTCGTCGTCAACAAGCTGCGCGGCGGCCTCAAGGTCGCGGCGGTGAAGGCTCCGGGCTTCGGCGATCGCCGCAAGGCCATGCTGCAGGACATCGCCGTCCTGACCGGCGGCCAGGCGATCAGTGAAGACCTCGGCATCAAGCTTGAGAACGTGACGCTCGCCATGCTCGGTAAAGCCACGAAGGTGATGATCGATAAGGAGAACACCACGATCGTCAACGGCGGCGGCAAGAAGAAGGACATCGAGGACCGCATCAGCCAGATCAAGGCGCAGATCGAGGAGACCACCTCGGACTACGACCGCGAGAAGCTGCAAGAGCGGCTGGCCAAGCTCGCCGGCGGTGTCGCGGTGATCCGCGTCGGCGGCGCCACCGAGGTCGAGGTGAAAGAGCGCAAGGATCGCGTCGATGACGCGATGCACGCCACTCGCGCCGCGGTCGAAGAGGGCGTTCTTCCTGGCGGCGGCGTCGCTCTGTTGCGCGCTACCGAGATTCTCAAGAAGGTGCGCACGCATAACGACGACCAGAAGACCGGCGTCGAGATCGTCCGCAAGGCGCTCCAGGCTCCGGCCCGGCAGATCGCGACCAATGCCGGCGAGGACGGTTCGGTGATCGTCGGCAAGATCCTCGAGAACCAGAACTACGGCTTCGGCTTCGACGCCCAGACCGGCGACTATGACGACATGGTCAAGAAGGGCATCATCGATCCGACCAAGGTGGTGCGTCAGGCGTTGCAGGGCGCATCCTCGGTCGCCGCGCTGCTCATCACCACCGAGGCGATGGTGGCCGAACTGCCGAAGAAGAAGGACATGCCGTCGATGCCGCCCGGTGGCGGCGGGATGGACTTCTAACGGAAGTCCGTCAGGCATCAGAAATGCGAAGGCCCGGGAGCAATCCCGGGCCTTTTG
>JBKQMI010000058.1:0-5966 GCA_052146775.1 Methylocella sp.
ACGGCGGTCGGTTCGAGACCGATGACAGTCAGTTCGAGACATGGATTTTCGAGACATGAATCACACCCTCCCCAGAACTGGCAACCACCCAGCCGGAGTAGACCCAGAATAGACTTGTGGTCGCGCAGTCGAAGTCCGGCGGACACGCCCGCCCGCCGGACGTGACAACCGCCTGTATTTAGCTATGTACTAAGATTAATGCAGTATGATGAAGGTTAGTCCCGTCACAGACGCTCATCTACGCTTCGAGATGGTGTAGAAGCTAACCCGCTCGCGCGATTGACGTTTCGCCATGAACGCTAGCGCCACCGCGGAGCGGTCTGCTCGGCGCGCCAGAGCGATATGTCCGCCTGCGGGTCGAGGGCGAAGGCGGCGTCGGCGCTTCTGCGCCTGTTCAGCCGGAGACGCTGCTGTCCAGAGTGGGCCCTCGGCCGGCGGCGTCCGATTCCGACACACCGTCGAGGAGCGCGCGCAGCGGGCCCAGCCAGGGTTCGTAGCGTCGCCAGCGCTCGACAGAGTTGCGATAAATCGGTTGCCGGGTTTGCCACTTGCTCGGCGTCTTCACGGCGCGCGGATTGCGTTCGGGGCGAAGGCAGGCGTCGTCCCACGCCAAGCCGCAGCACGCAATGATCCGCCGGATTGCCGGCTCCGGCGCGCGGGTCAGGTCCTCGTAATCGACCTCGATGAGCCGATCCGGCGGCAGCACCCGCCGCCAATGGTCGGTCAGCCGCCGGTAGCTCCGGAAATACGCGACAAGTTCGACGCCGCCGGTTGGAAACGCCAGGCCCGGGTGGAAAAGGGTCTGGTGGATCGAAAGCGCCGTGTCGATCGCATTGCGTCGGCAACGGATGATCGTCGCGCGTGGGAGCGCGAGGTGGATGAGCCCGGCCCAGAGGAAGTTGAACGGCATCTTGTCGGTCACCCGCGCCGCCTTCGGCCCGACCGCGCGCAGCACGCCGAGGTAATCGGCCGCCGCCTGGCCGAGGAACGGCGCCTCGGTCCCCGCCGGGCCGGCCTGGCGCCACGCGGCCCCGCGCTCGTTCCAGAAATTCCGCTCGCCGCCGGCGCTGACCTCGGGATGGCTGGAAACGATCTGCTCGACGAGGGTCGTGCCGGACCGCGGCATGCCGATGATCAGCACCGGCGTGGCGTCGCCGCTGCCCAGTTCCGGCGCCCGCGCGATCAGGTCGGGCGTGCAGCGGGCGATCAGGCGGTTGATCTCCGTGTCGAACGCGGTGGAATCGAACGACGCCGAGCCCCGGCGCAAGGCGTCGGCCGCGTCGAAGTGCTGCATCGCCAGGGCGTAATCGCCGAGATCGTCCGCCGCCTTGCCCAGCGCGAGGTGAACCCGCAGGCGTTGCGCCATTTCCAACCCCGGCGTGGCGAGGGCGGCTTCCATCCGGGCAAGAAGACCGTCGTCGGCCGTCGTGACGGGGCGACACCGGACTAGATCGTAGTAGGTTCCCGCCAACAGCGGCGCGATCGCGATCGCGCGTGCGAAGCAGTCGTGGGCCTCGTCGAAACGGCCGAACTCGGCGAGCAGGTTGCCGAGCAGATCATACGCCATGGCATTCGCCGGGTCGAGCACCAGCGTCTGTCGCAACACCCGTTCGGCTTCCGCGTCGCGATCCTCGGTCAGCAGCGCCCGCGCCGCGCCGAGGCGTCCGAAGCTGGTCTTCCGCCCCGTCGCCGCCGCGCGGCGGAAACAGCCGATCGCCGCGTCGCGATGACCCAGTGTGTAGACCAGGGCGCCGGCGCGGAACCACGCTTCGGTCAGCGATGGCAGCAGCTCTGTGGCGCGATCGTAGGCCAAAATTGCCCCACCGAGATCGCCCAGCTTCTCCATAGCGATTCCCATGCGGAAGTATGCGTCCGTGTAGCGCGGGTTGCTGGCGACGGCGCGCTTAAATGCGGCGATGGCGTCCCGCACGCGGCCAACCTCCAGGCAGGCCAGGCCAAGGTCGTGCTGGATTATGGGGTTGGACGGCTGTAGTAGCGCTGCTTCGCGCAACGGCGCCACGGCGTCGCCCGGTCGCCCGGTCCTGAGCAACCGGGTGGCCAGGGCAAGCAGCCGCGCGACTTGCCGAGGGTCGGTCGGGTTTGCGGGCAGCGGCATGGCGCGAACCTGTTTACTGGCTGGGGCGGGAGGATTCGAACCTCCGCATGGCGGAATCAAAATCCGCTGCCTTACCGCTTGGCGACGCCCCAAAACCCCGCCGGCGAAACGCCGGCGCGGGCGGACCATAGTGCGAGGCGCCAAGCATCGCAACTATGCATCGCAACCGCCCGATCGGACGCGTTTCTCTCCTCGCGTCCGGATTCCCGACGAGACGTCCAATGCCGTCAGTCCAGCTGCCGGCCTCGCGCGCGCGCCTCGCGGCCGGCGAGCAGCCAGAACACAAAGCCCGACACCGCTCCGGTCAAGAAGAAGACGAACGCGAAACGCAGCTCCGCGGGACTGGCGCTGACCGCCTTCGCGCTCCCGAAAGCGGCGCGCGCGACCCAGGGCGCGAGCGCCGCGATGAAGCCGGTTCCCCCCGCATACCAGATGAGCGAATGCGCCCGCGCCGCGGCGCCGATCAGAACCGTCATCGCCAGCGGAATGACGCAGACCGCGACGACGACCGTCCAGAGGAAGCGCGCCAGTTCAGCGGCGGCGAAGGCGGGCGATTCGGCAAGGTCGGGGTTCGCAAGAGAGAAGAACGCGAAATGCGCGAAGGCGGCGCCCGCTTGCCGCGTCGCCGGGTCGACAAGGCACGCGATCGGCAGGACGACCAGCGCCGCCGCGATGGCGACCGTCAGGCCGAAAAGGCTCAAAATCGCCCCGCGCAATCCGTTCATCGGCGATTTTTCCGATTTGGCCGGTTAAGGGAACCCGACCGACTGACAGAAAGGGCGCCGCCAAAGCGCAAATCGCGACGCTTTGACTCGCCTATTCGCGCTCGATCCGGATGAATTGCGGCTTCGCCGCCAAAAATCCGTCGGTGACGACCGCGTCGAGGGCCTCCCGGATGGTTCTCTCGTAAGTCGCATAGGTGATGAGAATGACCGGTACGGCTCCCGGCGGCTCGTTTATCGCGCCCGGGCGGCGGCGCTGCACGATGCTCTCGAGCGAAATGTCGCGCTCGGCGAGGCGCGTCGCGATCGCCGCCGCGGCGCCTCTGCGGTCGAACACGGACAGCCGGATGTAATAGCCGCCGCGATGCAGCTGCATCGGCGCATGTTCGGCCAGGGCGAGCGCCGCGACCGGCAGACCGAACGGCGGCGAACGCACGCCCCGCGCGATGTCCGCGATGTCGGCGACGACCGCGGAGGCCGTCGCCGCGCCGCCCGCGCCGGGACCGACGAGGGTCAGTTCATGCACCGCGTCGGCGTCGATCGTCACCGCATTGGTGACCCCCATCACCTGCGCGATGGCCGAGGATTTCGGCGCCATGGTCGGGTGCACGCGCTGCTCGATGCCGTCCGGCGTGCGGCGGGCGACGCCGAGCAGCTTGATGCGGTAGCCGAGTTCGGCGGCCGCCTCGATATCGGCGAGGGTGATCGATTCGATGCCCTCGACGGCGATGGCGTTCGCGTCGATCACCGTTCCGAAGGCGAGCGAGGTCAGGATGGCGAGCTTGTGGGCGGTGTCGAAGCCGCCGATGTCAAAGGCGGGGTCGGCTTCGGCGTAGCCGAGCTTTTGAGCCTCGGCGAGGCACGCCGCGAAGCTTAAGCCCTCCGTCTCCATCCGGCTCAGGATATAATTGCAGGTTCCGTTGAGGATGCCATAGACCCGCTCGATCGAATTTCCGGCAAGACCTTCGCGCAACGTCTTGACGATCGGGATTCCGCCCGCCACCGAAGCCTCGAACGAGAGCGCGACGCCGTTTTCCTCGGCGAGGCCGGCGAGCCGCATGCCATGGGCGGCGAGCAGCGCCTTGTTGGCGGTGACGCAGGATTTCCCCGCCCGCAGCGCCGCCTCGACCGCGACGAGCGCAGCCCCGCCCGCCCCGCCGATCAACTCGACGAAAAGGTCGATCTCCGGGGATTGCGCGAGTTCGACCGGATCGGCGAACCATCTGAAACGGGCGAGATCGACGCCGCGCTGTTTGGCCGCGTCCCGCGCGGACACGCCGGCGACGATGATTTTCCGCCCCGTGCGATTGGCCAGAACCTCCGCCTGGCGGTCGAGAAGCCGGATGGCGGCGACGCCGACCGTGCCAAGGCCGGCAAGTCCGATGCGCAGGGGAGGAGACATGGGGGCGAAAGCCTGCAGACAAAAAGCCGAGGCCGCCGCGAGCGTCAAAGACGAGCGCCAACGCGCTCGCCCTACTCGGCGCCCGAGCGAACGGGGATGAGGATAAAGCCGGCGAAGCTCGACCTTGCGCTCGATTTGCGCCGACGCGCGCGACCATGCCCTGTTTCTGGCGCCCGATCAAGCCGGGCCTGACGCAGGGTTCGGCCGCGCGGCGCCGGTGCGATGGCCGCGACGTCAGCGAAGGCAGGCGGGATTCGCGGCGCGCCCGGCGGCTCGCGGGCGCCGCGCCGGAGCGACTGAAATGAGCCGTGGCCTTGCTTCGTTGCGCCAAACGCTTAAATTGGGGCTATACTTCAGAATCAAAAAGCGCCCGCCGGCTGGATGCAGGACATGACTTTCATTGACGCTGTCGATATCGCCGGCCGCAAGGCCGGCCACATAAAATTACATGGCGAGGAGGCTTTCGCCGGGATGCGGCGGGCCGGACGTCTCGCCGCCGAGGCGCTGGATCTTCTGACCGCGCATGTCGAGCCTGGGGTCACCACCGAATTCCTCGACGCGATGGTGTTCGAATTCGCCATGGCGCACGGAGCCTATCCGGCGCCGCTCGACTATCGCGGCTATCGCAAATCGATCTGCACCTCGATCAACCACGTCGTCTGCCACGGCATGCCGGACCGCAAGCCGCTAAAGGAGGGCGACATCATC
Source organism: Methylocella sp. (assembly GCA_052146775.1). Taxonomy (GTDB): domain Bacteria; phylum Pseudomonadota; class Alphaproteobacteria; order Rhizobiales; family Beijerinckiaceae; genus Methylocapsa. The sequence continues at coordinate 4,949 of JBKQMI010000058.1, forward strand.
AACATCGACGTCACCCTCATCGTCGATGGCTGGCATGGCGATTCGAGCCGCATGTATATCGTCGGCGAGGCGCCGCGCCGCGCCCAGCGTCTCATCGAAGTCACCTATGAGGCGCTGCAACGCGGCATGGCGGTGGTGCGTCCGGGCGCGACCACGGGCGACATCGGCGCCGCCATACAGGATTATGCGGAGGGCGAGCGCTGCTCCGTGGTGCGCGATTTTTGCGGCCACGGGCTTGGGCGGCTGTTTCACGACGAGCCCAACATTCTGCATTACGGGCGCCGCGGGGAAGGCGTGATGCTGCGCGCCGGCATGTTCTTCACCATCGAGCCGATGATCAATCTCGGCCGCCCGCAGGTGAAAATCCTCTCCGACGGCTGGACCGCAGTGACGCGCGACCGCTCGCTCTCGGCGCAATTCGAGCATTCGATCGGCGTCACCGAAACCGGCTACGAAATCTTTACGCTATCGCCGAAAGGTCTGCACCATCCGCCCTATGACCTCGGCGCAGCGGACGCGGCATGACCAAGGCGGAAGCCAGGCTTAAAAACGATCCGCAGCCAAGCCTCCTTCCCGCCGATGAGACGCCGCATTATCACGGCCACAGGGAGCGGCTGCGCGACCGCTTCCGCAAAGGCGGAACTGACGCGCTCGCCGATTACGAGCTTCTCGAGCTGATTCTCTTCCGCGCCATGCCGCGGCGCGACGTGAAGCCGATCGCCAAGGCGCTGATCGCGCGCTTTGGCTCCTTCGCCGAAGTCGTTTCGGCGCGGCCGGAGCGGCTCGCCGAGATCGAGGGCCTTGGCGAGGCGGCGATCGTCGAAATCCGGATCATTGAGGCCTCCGCGCGGCGCCTCGCCAAATCATCGATCGAAAAGCGGCCCTCGATGTCGAGCTTTGCCGCCGTGGTCGATTACTGCCGCACCGCCATGGCCTTCCTCGACCACGAGGAGTTTCGCATCCTCTTTCTGGACAAGAAGAACTTCCTCATCGCCGACGAGGTGCAGGGCGTCGGCAC
>JBKQMI010000059.1:0-55360 GCA_052146775.1 Methylocella sp.
ATATTTACATGTGCGGCCCGCCGGGCATGATCGATGCGACCTTCGCAGCGGCGGCGAATAATGGCGTGCCGAAAGATCATGTCCACGTGGAAAAGTTTCTTGCAACCGGACAGAATCAAGCTGCAGAATAATTGATGTATCCATCTGGGCGCTGACGAGATTAGGTGATTGAACGATGTGCTCAGTGACAGGGATGCCAGACCAGGCTGAATCGTGGGTCGTAGAAAAGCCACGGCAAGATGGTCGGCGGCTCGATGCGGAATGCCCGGAGGTCGCATGGGACTGGATGACCCAGACCGGCCTTCCCCCGGGTACGGATAATGTGCGTCTGCAAGTCTCCGAAGCCTGGCATCGGTGCATAGAGGAACATGGGCTCTCTCCTCGAGCCGCCGTTCTTCGGCCGCGTCTGATAACGGATTTGGAAAGCAGTGGTCGAGCCGCTCCCGCCGTCGATTTCGACGTGCGTACGGCGCTGGCGACAATGGCGGTCAACCTGCAGCCCGCGCTCAAGGACACGAGCGTCAGCCTTCTTTTGGCCGATAGCGCCGGCACGCTCATTCACGCGATGGACGCCGGAGCGGACCTCGGCCCGATCGGCCGACGCCTGGTCCGGATCGGCGAGAGCTGGAGCGAACACGCCTTTGGCAACAACGGATTGGGAACGGCCGCCGTCCTGCGGGAGCCCGTCGCCTTCGACGGGAGGGAGCACTTTTCCTCTGTGCTGCATCCGTTCGCCACGGTCGGCCATCCGCTTTTCGCGCATGACGGCACGCTCGTCGCCGTGCTCGGCCTGATCACGGATCAGCGCTCGTCGGCGCAGACCCTCCTCGGTTTCGTCCGCATCGCCAGCTATTTGATTGAGACGAATCTGTTCGAGCGCCAAGCGTCGGACGCCTTCATGCTTCGGCTGCGACTGGACGACAAAAGCGCCGGCTCGATGGGACAGAATTACTCGCTCGAGGGGCACATCTCGCTCGATGAGCAGGGTAAAATTGTCGGCGCGACGCGCATGGGGCTAAACCTTCTGCGCGCGGAGCGTCATGAGGATATTCTCTCCCGAAAGGTTGAGACGGTCCTCGGGGTCACGATTGACGAACTTCGCTCCTGCGCGGCGCGCGAGGAATCCATCGCGCTCGAATTGCCGGAAGGCTGGCGTCTCAAAGCGGAACTCGTCGTCAAACAGAACGCCTCGAAAAATGTGGCCAAGGCGCGCCGAAACGCCGCATCGAAGGAGTCGGAGGACGAGGCGGCGGCCGCGCAACTCTGCCATCTTTGCCGCATGGTGGGCGAGGAGCCGTGGCGCGACGCCGTTCTGGAAGGCGCCGTCGAGAAATCCGTCAATCTACAAAAGCAGAAAATATCGATGTTGGTCACCGGCGAATCCGGCGTCGGCAAGGATCATCTGGTGCGCCGGATTCACGCGGAAGGACCGCGCCAAGGCCGTCCCCTGGTGCTGGTCAACTGCGCCGCTATTCCGCGCGAGCTGATTTCGAGCGAACTCTTTGGTTACGAGCCCGGCAGTTTCACGGGCGCTCGGACCGGCGGCAAGACGGGCAAGTTCGTCGACGCGCATACGGGGGTCCTGTTCCTCGACGAGATCGCCGACATGCCTCTCGATCTGCAGACCGCGCTTCTCTGCGCGCTCGACAGTTCGGAGATCGTGCCCGTCGGCGGGTCGAAGCCGGTCGCCGTCGACGTTCAGGTCATCGCCGCCACCAATTGCGATCTCCGCGAACGCGTCAGAATCGGCGCGTTCCGTCGCGACCTCTATTATCGTCTGAATGGCGCGCAATTCTGGTTGCCGCCCCTGCGGGAGCGCTCCGACAAACTCGGCCTGATCGAGCATTTGTGGGAACAGGAAATGACAGCGCAAAACATAAAGGGGCGAAGGGTGCTTGGCGCCGAAGTGCGCGACATTTTCGAGCATCATCCGTGGCCGGGCAATATTCGCGAATTGCGCAATGTCTTGCGGTCGTGCCTGGCCGTGACCACGGGTCCCGAAACTCTGGCGTCAGATCTGCCCAGCGATTTCATCCGAGAGATGGCCGGCTCCGCGCAAGGCGAGAAATACTGCGAGTCCAAATTGTCGTCCTGCGCAAAGGGGAGGCCCGAAGGCAAGGCTCTCGCCGATTGGGAGGCGGAGGCGATACGTTCATCGCTCGCGACGACGGCGGGCAATATCTCGGAATCAGCGCGTCAGCTCGGGATCACGCGCCAAACCCTGTACCATAAGATGGCTCGCCTCGGGCTGCAAAGATAGTCGCATTGCGCGGTCGAGCCCGCGACCGAACTCGACCTCGAAATCAGCTTGCTGGCCATTCGGCGTAGGGACCTCGTCTATCCCGGACCCAACGCCTCTCCCCCCGCCGGCGCCGACTTGCCTGCGGGCATTTTCCGGGGGGGTGAACTCGCGGAGGCGCGCTGAGCGGATCGGCCATTCGATGATGATGAAGATCCCGGTTCAGATCTAGAGCCGTCGAAATCGAGGCAATCGTCGTACCTGGTCTTTTGAGACGGCCGAAGTTGCGCTTTAAGAGGGTAGGCGATGTGGCCGTAACGTTCCGGAGGGAGCAAACCTTTTGGGGACAACTGATGGGCTGGACGGGAGCCTCGACAGGCCGGCCGAAGAGCATGTCGCAGGATGCGCGGCGCGCGGCGGCGGTGGTCGAAATCGCCTGACCTCGCTTGCCGACGCGCTTGCCGCCGTGGCGCCCTTTTGCGGGGAAGTCGCCCCGGTTTCGGTGTGCGTCGAGGCGGCGGGCGGTAGCGTCGCGGCTGAGCCGATCGCCGCCGCCGCCGACGCTCCATCCGCCGCGATCGCGTTGATCGACGGTTGGGCCGTGACGGCGCAAGAGACGGTTGGCGCGTCGAGCACGGCGCCCATCTTTCCGGCCGTGAGGCCTGTCCGACTCGCCTTTGGCGACGCTCTTCCGGCTGGGACCGACGCCGTTTTGCCCGTCCATGGCGTGTCAGGCTCTCCCTCGGCTCCTGAAATTCTCGCCGCCGTCGCGCCAGGCGAAGGCGCGCGCCTCCGTGCCGGCGACTTTGCCGCGGGCGAGGTTATCGTCCCGCGGGGAGCGAGGCTGCGGCCAGACCATGTCGCGCTTTTGCGTCTTGCCGGCGTCGCCAAGGTCCAACTCCGGATTGCCCGCATTGGAATCTCGGCGCCTGAGCCGGTCAGCGATTTTCTGGCCGCGATGGCGTCGAAGGAGGGCGCCGCGGTCGAAGTCGTTGCGGCGGGCGCCGCGTTTGCTCGGGACGCGGATTTTTTCCTCGCGATCGGCGGCGCTGAAGACCTCGGGGAAAACATTCGCGTTCTGGCGGAAGGCGTCGCGGTAAGCGCTTTCGAAGCCATTGGCTGCGGCGTCAGCGCCGCTGGCGCGCCTGTCGTTTTTGCGCCGGACCGGCCTGATTGGGCTTTGGCTGCGTGGCTGCTTCTGGGCCTTCCCATTCTGCGCCGGCGCACTGGCGCGGCGTACAGGGGGCGGAGCCGAAGCCTGCCCCTCGCACGGAAAATCACATCCAATCCTGGCATGAGCGCTCTCGTGCTCTTGCGCCAGATCGCCGGCGCGGACGGCGCGCAGTTCTGGGAGCCGCTGGCGACGGGCGATATGGCGTGGCGGGCCATGGCCGCGGCCGACGCCTGGCTGCTGGTCGATCCGCAATGCGAAGGTTATGCTGACGGCACGCGCGTATTCGCGCATGATCTTTAACCCCCGATCTTTGACGATTCGGCGAACAAGGTTCAGCATCTTCGAATGAGCAGAGCGATCCGTCCGCCGACGATCGGAGCCGAAGCGGAAAAAGCCCCGGCGCAAGAGCAGTTTCTGAGCGTGCTCTCGCGTGAGGAAGCGGCGCGCCGGTTCCAGAGCCATTTGCCGATGCGCCCGCTCGGCGAGGAAATGGCGAGCCTTGACGCCAGCCTTGGCCGCGTGCTCGCGCAAACGCTGCGCTCGCCGATCGACGCGCCGCCGTTCGACCGCTCGCTTGTCGACGGATTCGCCGTGCGTGCGGGTGATCAAGCCGGGGCCAGCGAAGGCGCGCCCGCGCGCCTCGCCCTCAACGGCGAGACGATCGCCTGCGGCGTCGCTCCAACGCTGGAGGTCGCGCCGGGGACCGCGACGCCGATCGCGACCGGCGGCCCTCTGCCGCGCGGCGCCGACGCCATTTGCATGATCGAGCACGCCGATCCCGATGGCGCGGGCCATATCCTCGTGCGCCGGGCGCTGGCGCCGGGGCAGAATGTCGGCTTCGCCGGTAGCGACATCGCGCAGGGCGAAACGCTGCTGCGGCGGGGCGCCACCATAGGCTCACGCGAAATTGGCATGTTGGCGGCCTGCGGCGTCGGCGCCGTTCCCATCTATCGCCGCCCGCGCGTCGCCGTACTCTCCACCGGCGATGAGCTTGTTCAGCCGGGCGAACCTTTACGCCCGGCCGCGATCTATGATTCGAACGGGCCGATCGTCGCCGCCGCCGTCAGGGAAAACGGCGGCGAGGCGATCGTTTTCGGGGCCATCCGCGACGATGAGGAGGCGCTGGAGGCCGCTTTGCGGCGCGCCTTGGCTGAGTCAGACATGGTGATTCTGTCGGGAGGCACGTCAAAGAGCGCCGGCGATCTCAATCCTCGCGTCGTCGCCCGTCTCGGCGCGCCGGGGATCATCGCCCATGGCGTCGCGTTGAAGCCGGGCAAGCCGCTTTGCCTTGCCGTCGCCGATGGCAAGCCCGTCGTGATCCTGCCCGGTTTTCCGACGTCGGCCATGTTCACCTTCCATGACTTCGTCGTGCCGGTGCTACGCGCCATGAGCGGGCTCTCCCCGCGCGGCGAAGCTTCGGTCGAGGCGACGACGGCGGTCCGCATCCTTTCAGATCTCGGCCGCACAGAATTCGTCATGACCGCTTTGACCCGCGGCGACGAGGGGCTGAAGGCGTTTCCTCTGGCCAAAGGGTCAGGATCGATTTCGGCCTTCGCCCAGGCCGACGGCTTCCTGAAAATCGACGCGCTGGCCGACCATCTCAACGAAGGGACGCGAGTTGACGTCACGCTGTTTGATCCTGAGGTCAAACTTCCCGATCTCGTCATCATGGGATCGCATTGCGTCGGCCTCGAACTCGTCGTCGATGCTCTGGCTGACGCGGGGCTCGCGGCGCGCGTCGTCGCGCTCGGCAGCATGGGCGGTCTTGCGGCGGCGCGGCGCGGCGAGTGCGACATCGCGCCGATCCATCTGATGGACCCCGCAACCGAAAGCTACAATGCGCCGTTTCTGACGCCGGAGCTGGCGCTGGTCGAAGGCTGGCGGCGCATGCAGGGCCTCGTCTTCCGCATCGGCGATGCGCGCTTCGAAGGCCGCAGCGTCGGCGAGGCGGTGGCGGCGGCGCTGAATGATCCAGCCTGCCACATGGTCAATCGCAATTCCGGCGCCGGAACACGCATCATTCTCGACCGGCTGATCGGGCGCGCGCGTCCCGACGGCTATTGGAACCAGCCGAAATCACATAACGCCGTCGCCGCGGCGATCGCGCAGGGGCGCGCCGATTGGGGCGTCGCGATCCTGCCGGTTGCGCGCGCCTATGGGCTCGGCTTTCTGCCGATCGGCGAGGAGCACTATGATTTCGCCATTGCGCGCGCAAGGCTTGACGCGAAACCCGTGCGGGCGTTCATCGAGGCGCTGAGGCGCGATGATGTCTTGCGCGGCCTGCGCGACATCGGCTTCACCCCCGCCGCCGACGCGGCGCGCGCGGGCGTCCGCTAATCGCGTTGTCGGGCGCGTGAAGATCAAAACGTATCGGTTGACCAATGACGAGCCGCCGCCTTATCCCGGCGAGGCGGCTAGCTTTTGTCAGCGGCGAGGTCCCCCGCATCTTCTGTTCGCGCAATCAGGTTCGAAGGGTTCCCTATGGCTCAACTCGGCAAGGATAGCTTCGCCGCCGGCGACAGGCTGATGCGCGTCGACGAGGCGGTCGCGGCTTTGTTCGCGCGCGTCAGCGCCGTCGCGGAGATCGAGGCGGTTTCTCTCGCCGAAGCCGAGGGCCGGGTCCTGGCGGAGCATCTCATTGCGCCGATTGATCTGCCGGGCTTCGACAATTCGGCTGTCGACGGTTACGCCGTCCGGTTCGACGATCTGGCGCAAGCGGGTGAGAGCGTGCTCGACATCGGGGGCAGGGCGGCCGCCGGCCACGAACTGACCGCGGCGGAAACCCAGCGCAGCGCCGATCTCGCGGGCAAGGCGGTGCGTATTTTTACTGGCGCCGCGATGCCGGGCGGGATGGATACTGTTTTCATGCAGGAGGACTGCCGCGACGCCGGAAATGGCCGCGTCGGTCTGCCGGCGGGGCTGTCGCGCGGCGACAATTGCCGGCTGCGCGGCGAAGATATCCGCGCGGGTGAGGCCGCGCTCGCGGCTGGCCGGCGTCTGCGGCCCGAAGACCTTGGCCTTGCCGCCGCGCTCGGAATAGATCGCCTCCGCGTCCGGCGCCGATTGACGGCCGCGATTTTCTCCACGGGCGATGAGATCGTTTCGCCGGGCGCGCCGCTGAAGCCGCCCGCCGTCTATGACGCCAATCGCTTCCTGCTGCATGGGCTGCTGCGCCGCCAGGGCGTCGAGGTCACCGACCTTGGCGTTCTGCCGGACGACGCCGCGAAAATCACGGCGGCGCTGCGCGCGGCCGCGCTGACCCACGACCTCGTTTTGACGTCGGGCGGCGTATCGACGGGCGAAGAAGACCACGTCAAGGCCGCGATCTCGGATGGAGGCTCGCTGGTGTTCTGGCGGCTTGCGATCAAGCCGGGGCGGCCCATTGCGATGGGCGTGATCGAAGGCGCGCCCTTTATCGGGCTGCCGGGCAATCCCGTCGCCGTTTTCGTCACTTTCGCTATTATCGCGCGTGCGTTGATCGCGGCCTTGTCGGGCGCCCGTTTCGAGCCGCCGCGCGCCATCCCCGTCACGTCCGGCTTCGCCTACCAGAAAAAGGCCGGGCGGCGCGAATATGTCCGCGTCGTCCTGACGAGGGACGCCGCCGGCGCGGCGGTCGCCGAGAAATATGGCGTCGAAGGCGCCGCGGTTTTGACCTCGCTGACCCGAACGCACGGCTTCGTCGAATTGCCCGAGGAGGTCAAGAAAATCGCGCCGGGAGACGCGGTGAATTTCATCGACTACGATCTCATCCGGTAAAGGACGATTCTGCGGCGGCGAGAGGCGGAGTTGTCCGGCCGGACCTTGGGACAAACCTCCGCGGCGCAATCTGCGGGCCTTTCAAAACCGCAATGGCTTCAGCTCATTCGGCCGCTTCTTCCGCTGTTTCACGCGCGTCCGCCCGGGTTACTCTGACGGCGCAGAATTTGAACTCGGGAATTTTCCCAAAGGGGTCCAGGGCCGGATTGGTGAGCAGGTTCGCCGCCGCCTCCGCATAGCAGAACGGCATGAACACCATGTTCTCCGGCACGTCGCGATCGGCGCGCGCCTTGATGATGATGGCGCCGCGCCGGGTCTCGAGGCGTATGAAGTCGCCCGGCCATAAATTGAGCCGGCGCAAATCTTTCGGCGACAGGAAGGCGACGGCCTCCGGCTCCAGCGTATCGAGGACATTGGCGCGCCGCGTCATCGAGCCGGTGTGCCAATGTTCGAGCAGGCGGCCAGTCGAAAGCACCATCGGATAATCGTCGTCCGGCAGTTCGTCGGGCGGCACCACATGGGCGGGAACGATTTTGCCGCGCCCGGAGTCCGTCGGAAAGCCTGTGGTGAAAATGATCTCATTGCCCGGCCCATCGGCGGAGTCGGCCGGATAAGTGACCGCCCCCTCGCGTTCGACCCGCTCCCAGCTGATGTTTGCGAGGGACGGCATCAGGCCCGCCATTTCGGTGAAGACCTCGGCGGGGCCCGGATAGCTCCAGTCGAGCCCCATGCGCTTTGCGATCTCCTGAATGATCCAGAGATCCTGACGCGCGTCGCCGGGCGGCGCGACGACCGGCCGGGCGATCTGGACGCGGCGGTCGGTGTTCGTGAACGTCCCGAGCTTCTCGGCGAAGGCCGAGGCCGGAAGGATCACATCGGCGTGGAACGCCGTCTCGGTGACGAAAAGATCTTGCACGACGAGGTGGTCCAGCTTCGCGAAGGCCTCGCGCGCGTGCTGAAGATCGGGATCCGACATGGCGGGATTTTCGCCTTCGACATACATGCCCGATATTTCGCCGGCGTGGATCGCATTCATGATCTCGACGACTGTGAGGCCAGCTTGCGGGTCGAGGGTCTTATGCCAGATTTGTTCGAAGGGTTCGCGCAGGTCGACCCGCCCGATCGGCTGATAGTCGGGCAGGAACATCGGAATAAGCCCTGCGTCGGAGGCGCCCTGCACATTGTTCTGACCGCGAAGCGGATGCAGGCCCGTGCCCGGCCGGCCGATCTGACCCGTAATCAGCGCGAGCGCGATGAGACAGCGGGAATTGTCCGTGCCATGAATGTGCTGGCTGATTCCCATGCCCCAGAAGACGATCGAGGATTTAGCGGTTGCGTAGAGACGCGCGACCTCGCGCAGAGTCTCCGCCGGAATGCCGCAGATCGGGGCCATTTTCTCCGGCGTGAAATCGACGATGCGCGCCTTCAGATCCTCGAATCCTTCGGTAAAGCCGGCGATATACTGATTGTCGGTCAGACCTTCCGTGATGATCGTGTTCAGCATGGCGTTCAGCATGGCGACATCGCTGCCCGGCTTGAACGCGAGATGCTTGTAGGCGTGGCGGGATAAAATCTGCCGGCGCGGGTCCATGATGATCAGCTTGGCGCCGTTCTTCGCCGCGTTCTTGATGAAGGTCGCGGCGACCGGATGATTGACCGTCGGGTTGGCGCCAATGACAATGATGACTTCGGCCTCGAGGGCCGCCGAAAACGGCGCCGACACCGCGCCCGAGTTCAGGCCCTCCATCAACGCCGCCACGGAAGAGGCATGGCAAAGCCGCGTGCAGTGATCGACATTGTTCGAGCCGAACCCGGTGCGAACCAGCTTCTGGAACAGATAGGCCTCCTCGTTCGAGCCTTTGGCCGACCCGAAACCGGCGAGCGCCTTCGCGCCTTTTTCGTCGCGTATCCTGACGAGGCCCTTCGCGGCGATATCGAGGGCTTCCTCCCAGGACGCTTCGCGAAAATGCGTGAAGGGATTGGCCGGATCGACCTGGTCGTTCGCATCCTTCTTCGCCGTAGGAAGGCGCACCAGCGGCTTCGTCAACCGATGCGGATGATGAATGTAGTCGAAGCCGAACCGGCCCTTGACGCAAAGCCGGTTGTGGTTCGCCGGGCCATCGCGTCCCTCGGCGTAGATGATTTGCTCGTCCTTGACCTGATAGGTCACCTGGCAGCCGACGCCGCAGAAGGGACAAAGCGAATCGACTTCCCTGTCGGCGTAAACGGTGCGGGTTTGATGCTCGTCGAGAAGGGCGGCGGGCATCAGCGCGCCGGTCGGGCAGGCCTGAACGCATTCGCCGCAGGCGACGCAGGAGGATTCGCCCATCGGATCGTCGAGGTCGAAGACGATCTTGGCGTCATGGTTGCGATAGGCCATGCCGATGACGTCATTGACCTGCACTTCGCGGCAGCCGCGCAGGCAAAGGCCGCATTGGATGCAGGCGTCGAGGTTGACGCGCATGGCGGGATGGCTCGCATCGCCGATCCAGCGCGCCGCCGCCGGGAACCGGCTCCGGCTCACCTCGACCCGGTCGGCCCAATGCCAGAACTTCGAATCCGGGTCGTGCGAGGTTGCGCGCGCGGGCTGGTCCGCGACGAGAAGCTCCATGACCATCTTGCGCGCCTTGGCGGCGCGCTCGGTCGCCGTTTTCACTTTCATGCCGGCGGCCGGCGTCCGCTTGCAGGACGCGGCGAGCACGCGCTCGCCCTCGATCTCGACCATGCAGGCGCGGCAATTGCCATCGGCGCGATAGCCGGGCTCGGGCGCGTAGCAGAGGTGCGGAATTTCGGTCCCCATCCGCTTGGCGACCTGCCAGATGGTTTCGCCGGGGGCCGACTCGACTTGCCGGCCGTCGAGTTCGAAGCTGATCTTGTCGGTCATTTCGCGGCTCCCTTCGGCGCGAATTCTTCCGGAAAATATTTGATGACGGTCGTCAGCGGATTGGAGGCGGCTTGACCGAGCCCGCAGATCGAAGCATCGCGCATGACTTCGCTCAGTTCGACGAGCAGGTCTTTATCCCAGTCCCGCGCCTCCATCAGCGCGGCGGCCTTCTGCGTGCCGACCCGGCATGGCGTGCATTGGCCGCAGCTTTCGTCCTCGAAGAACCGCATCAGGTTCAGCGCCGCGGCTTTGATGTCGTCTTGCTGCGAGAGAACGACCACGGCGGCCGAGCCGATGAAACAGCCGTATTTCTCAAGCGTTCCGAAATCGAGCGGAATATCGTCCATCGAAGCGGGCAGGATGCCGCCCGAGGCGCCTCCCGGCAGATAGGCGCGAAACTCGTGGCCCTCCGCCATGCCGCCGCAGAATTCATCGATCAGCTCGCGGATCGTAACGCCGGCGGGCGCGAGCTTGACGCCCGGCGATTTGACCCGCCCCGAAACCGAGTAACTGCGCAATCCCTGCCGGCCGTTGCGCCCGTGGCTGCTCCACCACGCCGCGCCCTTCTCGACGATGTCGCGCACCCAGAACACGGTCTCGACATTGTTGATGAGGGTGGCGCGGCCGAACAGGCCGACCTGAAACGGAAAAGGCGGCTTGTGGCGCGGCAGGCCGCGCTTGCCCTCAAGACTTTCGAGCATTGCGGATTCTTCGCCGCAGATATATGCGCCGGCGCCGCGGCGCAGATGGATTTCCGGGCCGCCGGGCGGGAGCTTGGCGATCTCCCGCCGCAGGATCTCCCGCGCCGCCGGATATTCGTCGCGCAAATAGATGTAGAGGCCGCTCGCTTCGACGACATAAGCGCCGATCAATGCGCCCTCCAGAAAACGATGCGGATCGGTCTCCAGATAGAAGCGGTCCTTGAACGTGCCGGGCTCGCCTTCGTCGCCATTGATCGCCATCAGGCGCGGGCCGGGCTCGCCGAGCACCGAGCGCCATTTGCGCGCCGTCGGGAAGCCGGCGCCGCCGAGCCCGCGCAGGTTCGCGCCTTCGAGCGCCTGCAGAAGCTGCTCGCGGGAAAGGGCGCCCGACCGCAGGCGTTCGAGAAGGCTGTAGCCGCCCAGCGCGATATAATCGTCATAGGCGACATTAGCGGGAATATGGGCGTGCGTATCGCCTTGCTCCGCCGCGGCGACGACGCTCGCAGGCGTCGCGCGATCGACGAAATGATGGCCGACCTCGGCGACGGGCGCCGTGTCGCAGCGCCCGACGCAGGGCGCGCGCACGACGCGGACATGCGGACCGGCGCCGGCGCGAACCGCATGCAGCAGCTTCTCGGCGCCGGACAAAGCGCAAGTCAGCGAGTCGCAGATCCTGATCGTCAGCGGCGGGACTGGCGGATCATTCTCCTTCACGACGTCGAAATGGGCGTAGAAGGTCGCGGTTTCGAACGCCTCGGCGAGGGACAGCTTCATCGCATCGGCGAGCGCCGCCAGATGCGCGGCGGAGATTTGATGATAAGCATCCTGGATCAGATGCAAATGCTCGATGAGGAGGTCGCGCTGCCGGGGGCGCCCGCCGAGAAGCCTCTCGATCTCCTCTTGCGCCTGGGGATCGATCTGTCGCCCTTTCGGGACAGATTTGGCTCGCCTGACGCCTTCGCCCGGATGGTCGAATCGGCGAACGATCTGATGATGGGCGGCTGACATGCGAGGCGAAATCCTTACCCTTGAGCCCCAAGGCCTATCCTTGATTTTGTGCCGCGCCACAATATCGGAAAGGCCGCCCACTGAAAAGGCGGGCCATCAGTTCAGTATTGCTGACGGACCGCATCGGGGGAGGCAAGATTGGGGCCAGTCACCGGCGCCGACTCGGCTCGACGATGGGGGTTCGCGCCGCGCAAATCCGCCGCTCCGGCGAACGGAACAATTTCGAGCGGGCTAATTTCAACGCCAATCGACAGTCCAATCGACAGTCAGGCGGCGGGGCTCGACCGCTTCGGCGGGAGGCGGCGGAGAATGGCGATGACTTCCTCATCGCTTACCTGGCGGAAGTCGGCGTAGAAATATCCGATGGCGCCGAACGGCTCCGGCGTTTCCAGACAAATCACGGCGTCGGCTTCGGCGCGCAGGTCCTCGATCGTCTCGGCCGGAGCAACAGGGACGGCGAGAACCAGCTCCTTTGGCCCGCGTTTGCGGATCGCGCGCAAAGCCGCCTTCATCGTGGCGCCCGTGGCGATGCCATCGTCGACGACGATCGCGACTTTCCCCGCGATCTCCACACGGGGGCGATCCCCGATGTAGCGCTGTCGCCGGCGTTCGATCTCGGCGAGCTCCATATCGCACACCGCATCGAATTCATCGGCGCCGACGCCCGCGGCGAAGATCACGTCATCGTTGCGAATGACGATGGGCGCGCCGCCGTCGACGATCGCCCCCATGGCCAGTTCCGGCTGGCTTGGCAGACCGATCTTGCGGACGAGAACAAGGTCGATGGGGGCATCGAGGGACGACGCAACCTCGGCCGCGACCGTCACGCCGCCGCGCGGCAGAGCGAGCACGACCGGATGGCGGTTTTTATAGCCCAAGAGAGCCTGGGCCAGCCTGCGGCCGGCGTCCTGTCGGTTCAGAAACAAGCTCATAATTCCCGCCTTCCTTGGCGTCACGGGCCTGGATCCGGGCCGTCTTTCCCGGCGAGCAGGCAGCGCTCGAACCATCGGGCGGCGAGGTCGATCACCGCCTCAAGCGCTCCCGGCTCGGGGAACAAATGAGTCGCCCCCGGCACGATCTCAAGCGCCTTTTCGCCCTGGAGACGATCGAGCGCCCATTGATTGAGTTCGATCACGCCGGCGTCCTCACCCCCGACGATCAGAAGCGTCGGCGCGTTGACGCGATCGAGCGCTCCATCGGCGAGATCCGGGCGACCGCCGCGGGAAACCACGGCTCCGACGCGCGCTCCGAGCGAAGCCGCTGCGATCAGAGCGGCCGCCGCCCCGGTGCTCGCCCCGAACAAACCGATGGGCAAGTCATCGACATCGGGTTCGCCTTGGACCCAGCGCACGGCGTCGATCAGCCGCTGCGCGAGGAGGCGGACGTCGAAGACGTTCCGCCGGTCTTCGTCTTCGCCCGGCAGCAAAAGGTCGAACAGGAGCGTCGCGATACGGCGCCGATTCAACGCATCCGCGACCATGACATTGCGCGGACTGAAACGGCTCGAACCGCTGCCGTGAGCGAAAATGACGAGGGCGCCGGCCTTGAGCGGGCGGCTCAGGACGCCAGCCAGGCCAAGAGGGGGAATCCGCACCTCCCTCTTGCTCGGGGCGGCGAGTTTGTCGGATTTTCCAGGATTGACGCCGGCTCGGACGAACTGCATGTCACCACGATCCTTTTCGCGCCGACATTGTCGTAGAAATTGAAATGCATTCATTGATCAGCGTCAAGGGCGGGTCGCCGGAGACCGGCGGCGTTACGGTTGGCGTCCTCGACGAGGAACGATCCATTTTCAGCCCGCGATTGCGAGACGACGCCCGATGACAAGGTTCCGCTTCTCGGTCGCGCCGATAACGATCCTACAAGCCTGCCGGATGCGAGCATGCGGAAAATGCGTTGGGTTTTGCTTGAGCCAAGAGAGGCGCCGAAACGCGTGGCCGAGCGCGAGCGCCGGCATTGTTGCGCATCGCCCAACAGGGTCCGGGGCGATCGCGATATTTCCGGTAGGGCGAACGGGAGTGTGGTAATATGCTGCACGGATGCTTGACCTTGACCCCATTGAACGACGAGCCATCAAGATCGCTGACAACATTGGCGCCGGAGACGCTTGCCGCGGCGTTGACGTTTTGCGCCGAGCGGGACGGCGCGTCGAAAATTGATCTGTCGCAAGACTCGGCCCGCCGCGCGGGATTAGAAGCGGTAATCGGCGCCAAAACCAATGAGGCCAACAATGCCCGAGATCAACCCCGACAAGGTCTGCTTCGTCATCGTCAAGGCGCGCGAATTTGACGTGCAGGTCGAGGACCAGGAGGCCGACGACTCCAACGCCACGGACGACAATTTCGCAAGCGTCTTCGCGAGTGAAGAGGACGACAGCGTCCACAAGGAATTGAAGGCTTTCATCGACGCCATGGATGAGGATGAGCAATGCGAGCTGGTCGCGCTGTGCTGGCTCGGCCGCGGCGATTTCTCCACGGATGAGTGGGACGTCGCCGTCGCGGAGGCGCGAAGCCGGCGCCAGGGCTCGACAGCCGACTATCTGATCGGCATTCCATTGGTGTCGGACTATCTCGAAGAGGGCCTCTCGAAGTTTGATCTGTCCTGCGAGGGCTTCGAGATGGGGCGCCTCTGAACTGTAGCCAAGGCAAGGGACATCATATGCAAACGCCACTCGAAATTGCTTTTCAGAATTCCGAGCCCTCGGAGGCGGTCCGGCAGGAAATCGCAAAACAGGCCAAGCGGCTTGAGAAGTTTTCTGACCGGATCACGAGCTGCCGCGTGACGGTGGTCGTTCCCCACACGCGGCATCGGCACGGCGATCTGTTCAAGATCGATATTCGCATCGCGATGCCGAACCATAAGGACGTCATCGTCACAAAAACGCACGGCGACGCACAAGAGCATGAACACGTCATGGTCGCGGTCAAGGACGCCTTCTCGGCGGCGCAACGCCAAGTCGAGGACTGCGTCCGCGAAATGCGCGGCGAGATCAAGCCGCATGAAGCCGAGGACCATGGGCGCGTCACGAAATTCGTCGCGGGGGAGGATTGCGGATTTATCGAAACCGCCGACGGACGCGAGATCTATTTTCACCGAAACAGCGTTCTTGATGAGGCTTTCGATTCCTTGCGGGTCGGCTCCGAGGTTCGTTTCGTCGAGGAGCAGGGGAGCAAGGGCGCGCAGGCGAGTACGGTTCGCGTCATCGGCAAGCACCATCTGCTTTAATCCAGAGGCTCCGCATGACTGATCTCCTCCCGTCCGAGGCTCAGCGCGCCAGCGGCGCAGATGAAGCGGCCGCGATCGTTCGCGCTTTTTGCGAGCCCTTGCCCGATCCGGACGAGGCGGCGGATTTCGGCAGGATTTTCGACCGGTTTGCGGATGCGAAGGTCGTCCTACTCGGCGAGGCGACACACGGCACGTCGCAATTCTACAGGGCGCGCGCGGCGATCACCCGGCGCCTTATCGAAAAGCATGGATTCAACATCGTCGCCGTAGAAGCGGATTGGCCGGACGCCGCCCGGATCGATCGCCACGTCCGCCACCATGCGCACGAACCATCATCCAAGGAAGCCTTCGCGCGCTTCCCGACCTGGATGTGGCGAAATGTCGAAGTTCATGACTTTGTGGAATGGCTCCGCGCGCATAACGAGCAGCTCCCGCCAAAAGCGCGAACGCAGTTTCGGGGGCTCGATATCTACAGTCTCGGCGCCTCGGTCGCCGCCGTTCTCGCCTATCTCGATCGGGTCGACCCGGCGGAAGCCAAAGCGGCGCGGAAGCGTTATGGGTGCCTCACGCCATGGCAGGATGATCCTGGCGGCTACGGACGCGCCGCGCTTCATCTCGCCAAGTCGCCTTGTGAGGACGGGGTGGTCGCGGAACTGCGCGCCCTTCTGGAGAACAGACTCGCCTATGTGCGCCGCGACGGCGAAACCTTTTTTGACGCGACGCAGAATGCGCGCATCGTACTGGCGGCCGAACATTACTATCGGCTGATGTACCGCAGCTCCAGGGATTCATGGAATCTGCGCGACCGCCACATGTTCGAGACGCTCCAGCGGCTGCTTGCTGCGCGCGGCGCCGACGCCAAAGCTGTCGTCTGGGCGCATAATTCGCATATTGGCAACGCCGCGGCGACAGCCATGGGCTGGCAGGGCGAATTCAACATCGGCGAGTTGTGCCGCGCGGCTTTCGGAGATTCAGCGGCGCTGATCGGCTTCGGCACGGATCGGGGGACGGTCGCCGCCGCGAGCGACTGGGATGGGCCGATGAAGGTCAAGACCGTGCTTCCCGCGCGCCCCGACAGTTTCGAGCACGTCTTTCGGCAGACCGGAGTCGAGCGGTCTTTGACCGACTGGCGCGGCGCCGAAAAGCGCGAATTGCGCGATGTCCTGGCGAACCCCCGGCTTGAGCGCGCCATCGGCGTCATCTATCGCCCTGAAACGGAACTCTCAAGCCACTATTTTCAGGCTCTCATGTCCGACCAGTTCGACGCCTATGTCTGGTTCGAACAGACTCGGGCCGTTACGCCGCTCGCAGGCGGCCGGCCGCATGGCGCGCCCGATACCTATCCGTTTGGCTTATAGAAGCGCGCTCTCTTCTTTCCAGGCGGCGGAGCGAGAGGCGCCGGAACGGCGGCGTCAACGCGCGGGCGGTCCTGTCGCCTCCGACCGCTCCCTGGTCGATTCTTCATCTCCTGGCTCTATGGCGTTTTCGAGCCCAGCGGATGCCGGTTCGCGTGAAGAAAATGCTATAGAAGAAAAAGTTAGAGCTGTTTTTCGATTCCATGGGATTGAAAAATGCTCCGGATCTGGATGATTCTGGATTTGGCGCGGCGACGGGCGATCACGCCGACGACGCGCCCGCGATGCCAGGGCCTTCGCCGTAAGCCGCTGATTTTAATGGCGCTCCCTAGGGGAATCGAACCCCTGTTTTCGCCGTGAGAGGGCGACGTCCTGGACCGCTAGACGAAGGGAGCGCAGTGCGGTGAGCCACGCTTCTATATCGGAGCGGGCGGGGCCGCAAGCCGCGCTCTCGACCTGAGGCTTCACCATGGTCCGCATCGAAGCGATGTTCTTGACCCTTCTCGCTCGTTTCAGCCCCTCAGAGGCCCCGATCGCGCGCGTGAACGTCCGGCCTTTCGTTCGGCTACGTCGCCGCCGTCATCGACATGGTCCGCTTCGAAAGTTTGGGCTATGTTCCGCCCCTGCGGAGAGGCTGACGGGATAGCTGACGGCTGCCCGAGAACGGCCGCGAAAGAGGGCAAGTGGCGAACGAAGACGCTGGTGGAGCTTTCCGCCCGGACGAGCCGGAGCTGCCGTTCGGGACGTTATTCGCGACGGTTGCGGCGCGAACTGGCGCAATGCTGCGAATCCCGCATGTCGGACGGCGCGGCGCGCTTTTGCTCGCATTCTTTGCTCTGCTCGCCTGGCTCGCCTCCGGCATCTATAAAGTGGCGCCGGACGAACAGGGCGTGGTGCTGCGCTTTGGCCGGTGGGTCGGCACGGAGGCGCCGGGCCTGCATTATCGGCTGCCTTACCCGATCAGCACCGTATTCCTACCGAAAGTGACCAATGTGAACGAACTGCGCAGCAACGCAATCGCTGCGCGGGCAAGCGGCGCAGGCGATGGCGGAAGCCGCATGCTAACTGGCGATGAGAACATCGTCGAAGCCGATTACTCCGTCTTGTGGAAGATCAAGGACGCCGGCGCGTTTCTGTTCAAGGTGCAGGACCCGGAGGGCATGATTCGCATGGTCGCCGAAACTACGGTGCGCGCCGTGATCGGCCAAAACCCGATCCAGGCCGTGCTCTCGGACCGGCGCCAGCAGATCGCCGTCGAGGTGCAGAATGAGCTGCAACGCCTGCTCGACGATTATGGCGTCGGCGTTCTGGTCATCCAGGTCCAATTGCAGCGGGTCGACCCACCCGCGGCGGTGATCGACGCCTTCAACGATGTGCAGCGCGCCCGGGCGGACCAGGTCCGCGCCCGCAATGAGGCCGACGCTTATCGCAACGACATTCTGCCCCGCGCGCGCGGCGAGGCCGATCATATCGTGCAAGACGCGGAAGCCTATCGCACTCAGGCGATCGACCAGGCGCAGGGCGACGTCAGCGCTTACCTTTCCGCATATAAAGCCTATCGGCAGGCGCCGGAAGTTTTCTCCTGGCGCTTGTATCTCGACAGCATGGATCAGGTGCTGCGCCACGCCAGCCGCGTCATCATCGACTCGTCCGGAAAGAGCGTCTCGGGCCTCGTGCCATATCTGCCGCTCGGCGAGCAGCCCGGGCGCAATCCCGCCGGCAACCCTGCCGAGGCGGCGCCTCCGTCGTCCGGGCCATCCGCCGCCGCGCCCGCTCACGCAGGCTCTCGATGAAGGGCTTTCCGGTTCGCGCGGCCCTCATCCTCGCCGCCCTCGTCGTCGTAACGCTGTTCTCCGCTTTTTATGTCGTGTCGGAGGGGCAGCAGGCGTTGGTGGTGCGGTTCGGACAGCCCATCCGCGTGGAGACCGAACCCGGGCTGAAAATGGAGATTCCGTTCGTCGACACCGTCACCTGGTATGACGCCCTGCTCCACGCCATGGAGCCGCCGACCGACCTCATCATCCTCGGCGACCAGAAGCGGGTCGAGATCGACACCTACACCCAGTTCCGGATCGCGGACCCCCTCCGTTTCAGCCAGTCGGTGCAGACGCTCGAGGCGGCGCGCTCGCGCCTGGTCCAGATCGTCGGCTCTTCGTTGCGCCGGGTTCTTGGGGCGGTGACGCTCCCCGCGCTGCTCTCGACGGAGCGCGACGCCATCATTAGCCAGATCCGCGAGCACGTCGCCAGTACGGCGCAGCCGCTTGGCATCGACATCGTGGACGTGCAAATTCGTCGCGCCGACCTGCCGCCGGAGACCAGCCAGGCGATTTATGACCGCATGACCTCCGAGCGGCGGCGCGAGGCGACGGAGCTGCGCGCCCAAGGCTTCGAGTGGGCGGCGGAAATTGGCGCCAAGGCCAACCGCGAGCGGGCCGTCATCGTCGCGGACGCGCAGTTAAAGTCGCGCATCGCCCGCAGCGAGGGCGATGCGGAAGCGAGCCGCCTCTTCGCCGAGGCGTTCGGCTCCGATCTGAAGTTCTTCACCTTTTACCGGGCTATGGAAAGCTACCGCCACGCGCTGGCGGACTCCGCGCCGACTCTCGTGCTCTCGCCACAGTCGGAGCTGCTGCGGTACTTCAACTCCGGCGCACCCACCGAACCCAAACCATGATCGCGACGCCCGGCGCCGGCAGTGAAGGACTCTTGGCCCGGTGGCTCCCGCGCGGGCGCTGGGCGGCTCTCGCCTTCGCCATTGGCCCCGGACTGGTCGTGATGTTGGCCGATACGGAGGCCGGCAGCGTCATCGCCGCCGCGCAGAGCGGCGCGCAATGGGGCTACCGGCTCTTGCTCTTTCAGTTCGCGCTCATACCGCCGTTGTTCATGGCGCAGGAGCTCGCGGCGCGCCTTGGCCTCTGCACGCGATCGGGGCTGGCGGAATTGGCCTTGCGAAAACTCGGTCGCGGACCAGCCGTGCTCCTGCTCGCGACCCTCACAATGAGCTGCGTCGGCGCGCTGGTCACGCAGTTGAGCGGACTTGCCGGGGTGGGGCAGCTCTATGGCGTGCCGGTTTGGCAATCGACTTCCGTCGCGGTGGCCGGGCTGCTGACAATCATCTGGACCGGCAGCTACCGTTCGGTCGAGCGCGTCGCGATCGCGGTCGGCCTGTGCGAACTCGCCTTCCTCGCCCTCGCGTGGCTGGCCCGCCCGAACGCCACGGAGATCGCGTCGCAGCTCCTGCAGATGCCGCTGCGCGACCGCGGGTTTCTTTTTCTGCTGGCGGCGAATCTGGGGACGTGCGTCATTCCGTGGGCCATCTTCTACCAGCAGTCGGCGAGCATCGACAAAGGCCTGAACCACGCCCATCTGTGGGGCGCCCGAGTCGAAACTTTCGCCGGCGCCGTCCTCTGCCAGACGATAACCGCGGCCATCGTCATCGCCGCGGCGGCCGCTTTCAGTCGCGGCGCAACGGCCGCGCCGCCGCTCGATCGAGTCGGCGACATCGCTGAGGCCTTCACCGCCGCGATTGGGCCGGCCGCCGGCCGCGTCATGTTCTCGCTGGGCTTGAGCGGCGGCGCCCTGGTGGCCGCCATCATCGTTTGCCTCACCGCGGCCTGGACGTTCGGCGAGGTGTTGGGGCTGCGCCACTCGCTCAGCGAGAGCCCGGCGCAGGCGCCCTGGTTTTATGGCGCGCTCGCCGCGGTGATGATCGGCGGCGGGGCGCTGGTCGCCTCGGGCGTCAATCTGGTCCGGCTTTCGATCTCGGTCGGCGTTCTGAACGCGCTCCTCATCCCGATCGTCCTCGGCTTTCTCTATCATCTCGCCCGGACCCAGCTGCCGGCCGAGCTGCGTCTTCGCGGCGGCTATGGGCTCGCCGTCGCAATCGTTTTCGCCGTGACCTCCTGCGTCGGTCTCCTCGCCGGCTTGCTGGGCGCGCTATGAGCCGGCCTGGCCGCCATCCAACGCTTGGCTGGGCGTGGAGCGCACGAAGATGAATTTCGCCGGCGTTCCCGATTGGCTGACCAAACCGTTCGCCGTATTCCTCATCGACCTGCTGCTCGCCGGCGACAATGCTTTGGTGATCGCGCTCGTCTGCCGGACCCTGCCGCCCGGCAGGCGGCGGATCGTCCTGCTGTTCGGCGCCCTTGGCGCCATCGTCCTGCGCGTCTTGCTGGCGGGACTTGCGGGAGGCGTGCTGGCGGTCCCCGGCCTCAAACTCGCCGGCGGCCTTTTGCTGGAGCTGCTGGCCCTCAATCTGGCGCTCCCCGCCCGCCGCCGCGCGTCGGTTTCGCCACCGCTCGACGAGCGAAGCGACGTGGTCGCGGCCGCTGTTCTCGTGATGTTGTTCGATCTCCTGATGAGTCTCGACAATGTCCTTGCGCTGGCGGCGGTGGCCGGCGACAGCCTGCTCTACCTCGGCCTCGGACTTTTGCTGAGCATTTCGATCGTCATGTTCGGCAGCGCGATCGTCGCCCGTTTGCTCGATCGCTTCCCCTGGCTTGAACTTCTGGGCGCGACGCTGCTCGGCTGGGTGGCGGGCCGGATGGTCGTGTCGGATGCGCTGATCGCGGACTGGATCGCAACGCAGGCCCCGGCGCTGACGGCGCTCGCACCTGCGCTGGCGGCGGCCTATGTCTATATTCTGGGGCGCAAGACGCCGGCGTCGGCGCCGGCCATCGCGGTCGCGCCTGATCCGCCGCCACAGCCGCCGCGTCCGAATCCGGCGCGCGCCCCGGCCCCCGCGACCGCCTCGCTGGCGCTCGACAGTGAACCATCTGACCTCAAACGTTCGGAGCGTCTCACCATTATCGCTCTGACGGCGTTGTTCGCCGTCGCGGGCGGGATTTTGATTGTCGTGACCTACTTCGGCGGCGGCATGCGATGACGCATCCATGTTTATCGCGCCCTGGATCGAGCGATCCGTCTTCATGACGACACGCCGCTGGCGGTCGGCGCTGTTGGCGCGGGCTGAAAACCATCGTCGATCCAAAACATGCGCCGGAGAAAAGATGAGCGACCAAGACGCTCATCCTGTGCGGCGCCGCGCCCTATCGCGACGGCAGGCGGGAGGGCTCATGGGCCGGGTTCGACGGCGCGTTTAGCGATCCGGCGCCGTGGTATTTCCGAACCAGCGAGAGCTGGATGCGCCTGTTCGCCAAAAGCGGATTTCGTTCAACCGAAATACGCGAGCCCATTCACCCGCAAACGCAATTGCCGGCTTCGATCATATGTATCGCGGGGGCAGATTGAGATCGGCAGCGCAACATGAAAGATTGAGCTAGAAGATTGCGCGCAATCATAACTCTTGATCCGAACGCTTGCTCTCTGTCGTCATCGCCGGCAAAGTTACTGAGGATTTGCGTGAAAGGCCAAAAGCTTGGCGGAGGCATTCAAATATCGCGCGTTTTTGTCCTACAGCCACGCCGACACAGCCGTGGCGGGCTCGCCACCAGAGACCGTCTGGCGAAGGCATTCCGGCAACGGGGCAAAAGCGCTCGACGCCTTGCGTCGGGGCCGAAACATCATACAGGCCATGACTGCACTTTCGCCCGACAACGCCGACTGGCAAGAAGACCTCGCTCGATTTGACGAGCAAATCGCGACTTTACGGAAGTGACGCATGTGCAAAAATCAAGAATTATGCACCGCGAGGTCGCCTCAATCATATCAGCCATTTGCAGCGTGCGGAAATCACGGGCGGATCACCGGCCTTCGCAGACATTCAAAAGCGACCCGCGACCCAATTCGCCCCCATGCTTGCGCGCGGGCGCGATCCGCATAGACTGCGCGCATGTCCATGGCTTCCCCCAATACGGCGGCTTTGCCGCGCCCGCCCGCGCCCGTTCCCCGCGCGGCGCCGCTTGGTCCGCTCGGCACAATGTGGGTGTTGCGCAAAAACCCGATCGAGAGCTGGACGAAATTCCATTTCGAGCAGCCGATCATGGTCGGCCCGACCATTCTCGGCACGATTGCGGTCGTCAGCGATCCGGCGGCGATCCGGCGCGTCCTCGTCGACAATGTCGCCAATTATGCGAAGGACCGGCTGCAGAAGCGCGTGCTCGGCGAGGGGCTGCGCGACGGCCTTTTCCTCGCCGAGGGCGATGCGTGGCGCAAGCAGCGCCGCACGCTGGCGCCGCTGTTCACGCCGAAGACGGTGGCGGGCTTCGCCGCCGCCACAAATGACGCGGCGCTGGAGCTTGTCGCGCGATGGATGCGGCCGCGCGAGGGGCGCGTCTTCGACATCCAGCCGGAAATGGCGCGCGTGACGCTCGATGTGCTCGGGCGCACGATCTTTTCCGACGGTCTCGGGCGCGAGCCGGGCGCCTTCACCGGCGCGCTGACCCGCTATTTCCTGACGCTCGGACGGCTCGACCCGTTCGATCTTCTGAATTTTCCCGACTGGGTTCCGCGCCTGACCAAGCTCACCGGGCGCGGTGCGCTGAATTTCTTCGAGGATGTGGTCGACAACCTCGTCGTGCGGCGCCGGCAGTCGCTCGCCGCTGACAAGGCGGCGGCGCCGCGCGATATACTGACTTTACTTCTTGAAGCCGAAGACCCGCAGACGGGCGCGGGGTTAAGCGCCGCCGAGGTCAGGTCCAATATCGTAACCTTCATCGGCGCCGGCCACGAGACCACCGCCAACGCCTTGATCTGGTCGCTGTTCCTGCTCTCGCTGTCGGAGGAATGGCGGGAGCGGCTCGCCGCCGAGGCCGACGCGGTGCTGCCCGGCCCGGTCGAATCCTACGCCGAGCGCCTTGTCGAGACCCGCGCGGTGATCGAGGAGGCGATGCGGCTCTACCCGCCGGTCGCCAGCATCAGCCGCGTCGCGCTCGACCATGACGAACTCGCCGGGCGCAACATCCGCAAGGGCACGCTGGTCATGGCGTCGCAATGGGTGCTGCACCGGCACAAGCTTTTATGGGACGATCCCGACGCCTTCGATCCGCGCCGGTTTCTGCCGGTTGCGCGCGATAAAATCGACCGTTACGCATATCTGCCATTCGGGGCCGGGCCGCGCATCTGCATCGGCGCCGCCTTCGCGCTGCAGGAGGCGGCGATCGTGCTCGCCCATATCATGCGTTCGTTCACGCTTGAGGTTCAGAAAGGCTATGCGGTGAAGCCCGCGCAGCACATCACCCTGCGCCCCGAAGGCGGCCTGCCGATGATTTTAAGGCGCAGGGCCGTCTAACCCAACGGATAGGCAGCCTCGACCACATAAGGCCCGCCGCCGGTCGAGGCGCGCGAGGAGAACAGCACAAAACGCTGCGCCTCGAACCGCCGCGAAAAGAAAAAGCCGCGCGAGGAGAGATAATCCGCCACCGCCATCGAGGACGCCGCCCTGAGCCGCGCCAGCGTGACATGCGGCGTGAACTTGCGCGGCTCCGGCGGGATGCCGATGCGCCGCAGCAGCCGCTCCTGCTGCGCCTGCAGCTCGACGAGCGGCGTCGCGGGCTTTGCCTTGGCGACGATCGCGCGCGGCTTGTCGCCGCCGAACGACCCCAGCGTCTCGATCGTCACCTCGAAGGGCTTGCGCTTGATCTGCTCCAGCGATGAATGCACGTCGCGGGCGGTGGCGTCGTCGATATCGCCGATGAAACGCAGGGTGATGTGGTAATTCTCGACATCGATCCAGCGCGCGCCGCAAAGGCCGCCGCGCATCATGCCGAGGTCCATGGCGAGATCCTGCGGGATCTCAAGGCCCGTGAAAAGGCGAGGCATGGTCCCTCCTCATCATACGGCAAGAGGCCGAATCACGCAGCCAACGCTGTACCCTCTCCCTTTAGCAAATTTCGGCGCGGGCGAAAATCCACCCATGCTGCGATTGCGAAGAATTCTCACTGCGCCTCCGGCTTGTCCCCCGCCGGCTCGTCCCCAAGCGAAGCGAGCAGCAGGCGCACGGTCGGCAGAATGTTCCGCACGATCGTCTCGACGCCGGCGGCGTTGGGGTGCAGCCCATCGGTCAGCGTGAACTGCGGCTGGCCGGAGACGCCCTCGAGGAAAAAGGGATAGAGCGGCGCGCCATATTTGGCTGCGAGATCCGGAAAGATGGCGTCGAATTGGTTCCTGTAGGCCAGGCCGAGGCTCGGGCTCGCCAGCATGCCGGCGATCAGCACCTTGACGTTCTTTTCCTTGAGCCGCGCGAGAATGGAGTCGAGCGCGGCCCGGGTCGCCAGCGGATTGGTCCCGCGCAGCATGTCGTTCGCCCCAAGTTCGAGGATCAGCCCGTCGGCCCCCTCGCCAAGCGACCAGTCGAGCCGCGCAAGACCTCCGGACATCGTGTCGCCTGAAACGCCGGCGTTGACGATCGAGACGTGATAGCCCTCCTTGCGCAGCGCCGCTTCGAGCACGGCGGGAAAGGCGCTGCCGGCGGGCAGAAAAATCCCGGCCGTCAAACTATCTCCGAACGCGATCAGCTTTATCTCTTTTGGGCTCGCCTGGGGACTCTCCCGCGGGCCGGGCTCCGCCCGCGCGGGTGGGCCCCCGAGCGCGAAGAGGCCGGCGAGCGTCACGGCGCCGGCTTGGAGAAAGCCGCGCCGATCCCTATAACGGAAGGCCTCGGGCGCGTGCCCGTCGGCGTCAAAGGCGGGCGTTTCAGTCAGGTTTTTCGATGTCATTGATGCATGAACCCGCGGTTGAGCTGCAAGATGTGCATCTAAGCCTCGGGCACGGCGCCGCAAGGGTCCATATTCTCAAAGGAATGTCATTGCGGATCGCGCGCGGCGAGAGCGTGGGGCTCGTCGGTCCGTCGGGGTCGGGCAAATCGACGCTTCTCATGGTGCTGGCCGGGCTGGAGCGGCCGGATTCGGGCGCCGTGCGGGTTGCGGGCCGCAGCCTCGACGCCTTGAGCGAGGATCGCCTCGCGCGCTTTCGCGGCGAAAACATCGGCATCGTGTTCCAGTCCTTTCACCTCATCCCGACCATGACCGCGCTTGAAAACGTCGCTATTCCGCTGGAGCTGGCGGGCGCCCCCGACGCATTTTTTCGCGCAGCCGCCGAACTGCAGGCGGTCGGGCTCAACGATAGGCTTGGCCATTACCCGGCGCAATTGTCGGGCGGCGAGCAGCAACGCGTCGCGCTCGCGCGGGCGCTGGCGCCGAACCCCTCC
This sequence comes from Methylocella sp., assembly GCA_052146775.1. Classification (GTDB taxonomy): domain Bacteria; phylum Pseudomonadota; class Alphaproteobacteria; order Rhizobiales; family Beijerinckiaceae; genus Methylocapsa. Next base: position 25,446 of record JBKQMI010000059.1, read on the forward strand.
ATTCTCGTCGCCGACGAGCCGACCGGCAATCTCGACGCGGCGACGGGCGAGAGCATCATCGAACTCATGTTCGCGCTCCGCCGCGACCGCGGCGCGACGCTGGTGCTGGTCACCCATGACCCAACGCTGGCGGCGCGATGCGACCGCAGGATCAAGGTCAATTCGGGGCGGATCGAGCAGAGTGAGGCGGCGGTGGGGTAGGGGCGCATTTGCGCCGAGGGTGCGTTGCCCGAACGCAGCGCCCAGGTTCTTTCGTCCGCTTTGGGTAGACAGCGTGGCCGCGGCTGAAGAACTATCTTTTCCGATGTTGCGAAGAACCAGTCTTGCAAGTGCGACGACGGACACCACGTGTTGAAAGGCGCGTGTTGAGTCTGTAGCGCATCAAGCCGGAGCGTTACCTCCGATGCGGGGTTCCGTGTATTTATCCCGAATATGCAGTTGGACCACGATGAAAAACTCGAGGACCCGCTATGTTTAAGATTGGGATAACGGCGCTTGTCGCCGTAACTCTGACATTCGCATCCGCCAAAGCTTTAGACAATTCTGGAGCTTACCGTGCCGCGGGCGCTTGGGCTCTGTTTGGCCTTCAGGGTCTCGCCGTCGCGGGACAGATGCCTGCCGGCGAGGTCTTTCCGCAATTCGGCCCGTTTTGGGCGACGCCCGTCGGCCCGCCTGCCTATACGCCCATTTGCTGGACGCGATATGTGACGGCTGCGAACGGAAACACCCTGATGACTGTGCCGATCACGATTTGCCGATGAGCAGCGACCTTCGAAGCGCATAAGGCGCCCCGGGCAAGCGGACGAAATGGCTGCTTCGGGTGGAAACCGGTTGGGTTTCGACTCAGCTTTGGAAGCGACATTCGCGGTGGCTTTATGGAACATCCGATCGTCGCGATATGTGGGTCTTGATATTCGCGGCCGTGGCCGGGGAGGACAGCCCGAGCAGCGTTTCGCGATTGCGGAATTTGAGTGATCCTCGCGCTTTCCGAGTTGCCAAGCCGGTCCTCCAACGGCGATATTCGCCTCAGCGAGGCGTTGGGGGGAAGCGCTCCCGCACGACACGCGCGGGGACCGCATGGTCGATCGTGGCGCGCCATCCAAATCGTCACCGGAATAAGTTGCGATTTGCCGATGCGCCGTTCATGGCGCAGAAGATCAGCTTCGCGGGGATGATTGGCGGGGATGGCTGGAATGACGGCGGGTGCGGATTTCATTCTGGAGGCTCTCCTGCGCGAGGGTCTCGATCATCTTTTCATGGTTCCGGGCGGCCTGGTGGACCCCTTCCTGCCGGCGCTCGCCCGCAATCCTGGCCTGAAGCCGATCGTCGCCGCCCATGAGGGCGCGGCCGCCTATATGGCGGACGGTTACGCGCGCGCGAGCGGACGCTTCGGCGCCGCCCTCGCGATCGGCGGCCCGGGCCTCTTCAATATGACGACCGCCGTCGCCGCGGCGAAGACGGATGGCTCTCCGGTGCTCGTTTTGAGCGGGGAAGTGCCGGTCGACATGGAGGGGCTCGGCGAGTTTCAGGACGCGAGCCAGGCGACGCTCGACGACGCATCCGTGATGAAGCCGCTCACCCGGCTCTCGGCGACCGTCGCGAGCGGCCGCAACCTCGATCATTGGCTCCGCCGCGCGCTGACGTCCATGCTGGCTGAGCCCCGCGGTCCGGCGCATCTCTCCCTCACGCACGATGCGCTGATCGCGGAATGCGCGGCGGACTACGCCCCTGTCTCCGATTTCTTCGCGGGCCTCGCGCTGCTCAGCGCGCCGGCTGCGGAGGCGGCCTTGACGCTGCTCGCCGAGCGGGGGCCGCGCATCGCCATCCTGGCCGGGGCCGGCGTCGAGCACGACTGCTCCGCGGCGCTGCTGAAGACGATCGCGGAGCGCTGGTCGATTCCAGTCGCAACCACGCTGCGGGCGAAAGGCGTCTTCCCCGAGGACCATGACCTCTCCCTCGGCGTTTTCGGCTATGCCGGCGCGCGGCACGCGACCGCCGCCCTGCTTGCGTCCGATCTCGACATTCTGCTGATCCTCGGCTCCGGCCTCAACGAGCGCGACACCATGCACTGGACCCTGCGCCAGAAGTCCAGGGCGCTGATGATCCACGTCAACACGGACATGCAGGAGCTGACCTCCCAAAGCGAGGCCGGGCATATCGTCCCCGGCGCCGCCCGGGCCTTCTTCGAACTGCTTGAGCGCGTCGAGGGCGGAACGGCGGCCGCGCTTGCGCAGGGCGAGGCGAGCCGCCGCGCCTGGATCGGCGCGATAAAGGCGGGACCCCGGCTCTTCGACGTCGAGAACTGCGGCCGGACGGCGCGCCCGATCCACCCCGCGGCGGCTGTGACAGCTCTCCGCGCGGCTTTCCCACGCGATGGCGTTCTGCTCGTCGATTCCGGTGCGCACCGGGCTTTCGCCGGTCACTACTGGAGCGCCTTTGAGCCGCGAACCTATATTTCGGCGACCAATCTTGGACCGATGGGCTGGGCGATCCCGGCGGCGGTCGGCGTGCAATGCGCCTTGCCGGGTCGCCGCGTCGCCGTGATCACCGGCGACGGCTGCATGCAGATGCATGGCATGGACGTCCAGACCGCCGCGCGCTATCGCCTGCCGATCGTCTTCGTGGTGCTGAACAACGGCGCCCTTGGCAATGTCTGGCTGCGCGCCCGCCAATATGGTCCCCTGCCGGCGGAGCTGACGAGCATCCCCGACCATGATTGGGCGGGTTTTGCGCGCGCGCTCGGCGCGCAGGGCATGACGGTCGAGGACCCGGCCGATCTCGGCGACGCCTTCAGGAAGGCGCTCGCGGCGAACGCCGCCGTCGTCATCGACGTGAAAGCGGACAAGGACTGCTTGACGCCGGTCTATGACTTCAACGCCGGCGCGCGCGCGTGGTCCTATCACGAATAGGAGAACTGCGATGGCCGTGCTCGAAATGGACGCCGCGCGGCTGCCCGCCCCGGCCAAAGCGATGTTCGACAGCATCGCTGCGAAGCGCCGGGCTCTTGGCGAGGGCTTCGGCGGTCCTTACCTCGCCCTGTTCAATCATCCCGCATTGGCGGAGCGGGTCGAGGCTCTGGGTTTCTTCCTGAAATTCGAGGGCGTCCTGCCGAGGACAGCCTATCAGTTCATCGTGCTGAGCGTCGCGCGGGCCACCGGGGCAGCCTTCGAGTGGAGCGATCATGTTCGCCATGCTCTGGCCGCGGGGCTGCCCCAGTCCATCGTGGACGCCATCGCCGAAGGTTCGGGCGCGAGCCTGCCCGAGCCTTATGCTCTCTTGCGCGCGATCCTGTCGAAGACGCTGGCCTGGCGGCCGGTGCCGGACGCGCTGCAGGCCCGCGCGGCGGCGGAATGGGGCAGGGAGGGCCTCGTCGAGATCGTCGTGATCTCGGGCTTCTATCAGATGTTCGCGGCGATCAATCAGGGCTTCGACATCGAGCCGCCCACGGAGCCTGCGCCGAAGACTGGCGCCTGAGGCCGCCGCGGCGCTGCGCGGCCCGAACGCCGCCGCCGCGAGGTCACGCGGAGATGATGACGATTTGCGTCCGGACGGCGGCATGCTAGTCTAGACTAGACTAGCATCATGCATCCAAAGAATCCGCCGCACGCAATGGACCCACCTCAAGGCGCCAGCGCATTCACGCGCTCCATCGAGGCGGCCGGCGTCGGCGCGTGGCGTTGTGTTCCCTCCACGGGCGAGGTCGCGCTCAGCGCCCAATCGGCGGCCCTGCTTGGCCACCCCTCCTGCGATCCGCTCGACTATGCGGGTTTTCTCGGCCTCATTCACGCGGACGACCGGGCCGTCGTCGATAAGGCCCTGCAGGACGCCATCGCGCGCCTGGGCGCCTTCGATTTCGATTTCCGGCCCGCTAAACCGGCGGCCGAGAAGTGGATCAGGGCGCGCGGGCGCGCCATCGGCGGCGACGGCGAGCCGATCGAGGCGGTCGGGATTCTGCTCGGCCTCGCGCATCGAAAATCCGGCGAAGACGCGACGAGCCGCCTCGCTGCGATCGTGACCTCGTGCGACGACGCCATCGCCGGCGCGACGCTTGAGGGCGTCGTCACCGACTGGAACCGCGGCGCGGAGGCGGTGTTCGGCTACACCGCCGAAGAAATGATCGGCCAGACGCTTGCGGTGCTCGCGCCTGGCGACGATCCGCAGGATACCCGCGAGATTCTGGAGCGCATCAAACGCGGCGAGCGGACCGAACAGTTCGAGACGCGGCGGCGCCGCAAGGATGGCGCGATCATCGACGTGTCGCTCACGGTCTCGCCGGTGCGCGACGGGGCCGGATGTCTGCTCGGCGCGGCCAAGGTGGCGCGCGACATCACCGCGGCGAAACGGGTGCAGGCGGCGCTGATCGAGCGCGAAGCGCATCTGAGCTCCATTCTCGACACCATCCCCGACGCGATGATCGTCATCGACGCCCGAGGGATCATCCGGTCCTTCAGCGCCGCCGCCGAGCATCTTTTCGGCTATCGCGTCGACGAGATCGTGGGCCAGAATGTCAGCCTTCTGATGCCCTCGCCCGATAAAGAGCAGCATGACGCCTATATGGCGCGTTACGCCGCGACGGGAGAGCGGCGCGTCATCGGGCGCGGCCGGGTCGTCGAGGGCCTGCGCCGCGACGGCTCGACGTTCCCGATGGAGCTGTCGGTCGGCGAGGCGCACTCGGGAGAAGACCATTTCTTCACCGGCTTTGCGCGCGACCTCACCGAAAGGCAAGAAACCCAGCAAAGGCTGCATGATTTGCAGGCCGCGCTCGTCCATATTTCGCGTTTCAGCGCCATGGGGGAGATGGCGTCGACCCTGGCGCATGAATTAAACCAGCCCTTGACGGCTATCGCCAGCTATCTCAATGGGTGCCGGCGCCTGCTGGGCGGCGTCGAGAACCAAAAGTCGGGCATGGTCAGGGACGCTATCGAACGCGCGGCCGACCAGGCTTTGCGCGCGGGGCAAATTATCCGTCGGATGCGTCAGTTCGTGACGCGCGGCGATACGGAAAGACACGTCGAAAGCCTCGCGAAGCTGATCGAGGAGGCGAGCGCGCTGGCGCTCGTCGGGATCAAGGAAACCGGCGTGCGCGTCTCGTTTCGTCTTGATCGCCGCGCCGCCTTCGTGCTCGTCGACAAGATCCAGATCCAGCAGGTGATGCTGAACCTGATGCGCAATGCGATCGAGGCGATGCAGGAGACGTCGCGCCGGGAGCTGACGGTATCGACCGTCGAAATCGACGCGGACACGGCCGAAGTGGTCGTGACCGATACGGGGCTGGGCATCGCCCCGGAGATCGCGCATCAGCTGTTTCAGCCCTTCGTCACGACAAAGGCCGACGGCATGGGCATCGGGCTCTCAATCTCGCGAACGATCATCGAGGCGCATGGCGGACGGCTTTGGGTCGAGCCCAATCCGGCCGGCGGGACAATTTTCCGCTTCACCCTCAAGGCCGTGAACCCCGGGGAGTTGACCGATGGCGCATGACGGCGTGGTGCATCTGATCGAGGACGATGAGGGCGTGCGGCAGGCGCTGGCCTTCCTGTTGACCGCTTCGGGCTTCGCCGTGCGGGTCTATGAATCGGCCGTCGCCTTTCTCGACGCCCTTCCGAGCGTGCAGCCCGGCTGCATCGTGACCGACGTCAGAATGCCGGGGATCGACGGGCTGGAGCTGCAAAGGCAGCTCAATGACCGGCAAATCGGCCTGCCGATCATCGTCATGACGGGCCATGGCGATGTGCCGCTCGCCGTCGAGGCCATGAAAGCCGGCGCCGTCGATTTTCTCGAAAAGCCGTTCAACGACGAAATTCTGCTGTCGGCGATCAGGACCGCTGTCAACCGGCACACCCGGGATGCGCGACGCCAGGACGAAGTCGCTACGATCGCCGGGAAGCTCGCGAGCCTTTCGGCGCGCGAGATCGCGGTCCTCGACGGCCTTGTCGCGGGCCGGCCGAACAAAGCGATCGCCTTCGATTTGAAGATAAGCGTCCGCACCGTCGAGGTCCATCGCGCGCATCTTATGGCGAAAATGGGCGCCGCCAGTCTGTCCGAGCTGCTGCGGATGGCTTTTTTGGTCCGGTCCGCCGACGCGGACTGACCTCTCCTCCACCCGAGCCTGGCGACGCCGCGCCGAGCGCGCGGAAAGCGGGTTGCGCTGAATCAAAGCGCGCGCCGCTTGATTTTCCTAAGTTTCGCCAATGAATATTTGTGATGAAATGGCTCGTGAGCAGCGGCGGAGGTGGTCGATGCCTGACAAGGGGCCCCTCGTGTTGATCGCCGACGACGATTTGGCGGTCCGCGATGCGCTTCAATTCGCGCTTAGGCTCGCGGGCGTCGATGTGCACGTCCATGGCGACGGCGCCGAACTGCTGGCCGATGCGGATCTGCCCCACGCACGCTGCATTATAGTGGACGACGGCACGCCGCTTTTGAATGGCTTTGAACTGTTGAGCCGTCTTCGCGCCCGCAACATCCAGTCGCCCGCCATTTTGCTCACCAATCACGCGACCGCCCGGCTGCGCGCGCGGGCGGACGCCGCCGGCGTTCGGCTCGTGCTCGAAAAGCCCTTGATGGATAATGCCCTGGTCGAAAACGTCCTGACGATCCTGCGAAGCGAAGCCTGACCAGGCGCCGGACGAGCGCGTTTTCCCATCCGATAAGGACGGAAAGCGACTCTAACTTCCTGTTTTGTCGCATTTTCTTGACGCCCCCCGGGCGAGAATGCCCGAACGGGCAATCTACGTAAAATCCCTTAGGATAGAACACGATATTCGCGGCGGCGCATCTGCGCTAGACCGAGCGCGGCCTTCCGCCATGCAGGAGCGCTCAATGCTGACTTCTCATTCGAACCATGTTGATGCCGGATTTTCGATCGCCAAGGCGGCGCCCGGAATGCACCGGACCGCCCCGTTCTTTCACGATCGACACGAGCCGGGCGGCTCCCCGCATGGCCAAGTATTGCATTTCGCGCCGGACGGCGAGATCTATGGCGATGGCGACGAGAACGCGTCCTTCTACAAGGTTTTGAGCGGCGTCGTGCGCACCTGCAAGTTCAGAAGCGACGGCCGGCGCCAAATCGACGCCTTCCATTTGCCCGGGGAGGTCTTCGGGTTCGACGCCAGCGCGCGGCATCGTCTTTCGGCCGAAGCGGTTTGCGATTGCGCCGTCGTCGCCTATCGCTGGCGCGCATTGGAGGCGCCCAGCGAGATCGACGATCGGCTGGTGGGGCAATTCTTTGCATATGCGATGCAGAATCTCCAGCGCGCGCAGGACCACTCCCTGCTGCTCGGGCGCCGCAGCGCGGCGCAGAAGGTAGCCGCTTTCCTTGTCGAAATGTTGGATCGCGGCGCTTGCGATCACGTCATCGATCTCGCCATGGCGCGGCAGGACATCGCCGACTATCTTGGACTCACCATCGAAACCGTTTCGCGGACGCTCTCCAACCTCGAACGCGACGTCGTGATATCGCTGCCGACGGCGCGGCGCGTCTGCGTGAATAATGCGCAGGCTCTCCGGCGCATCAGCTCCTGAAGCATTTTCGAGCGAAGTGGGCGCCGGTTCGCGTTAAGAAAATGCGGAAGTCTTGACCGGCCCCGCCGCGAGCGTCGCCGAGGGTTCAGCCCGTGTTGCGTAAGCCGGCGGCGATGCCGTTGATCGAGATGAGAATGGATCGCAACGTCTTGTCGTCGTGCTCGCCCCCGCGCCAGCGGCGAAGCAGCTCCACCTGCAGATGGTTCAGCGGCGAAATATAGGGGAAGCGATGGCTGAGCGAGGCGGCGAGCGCCGGATTGTCGGCGAGCCGCGTCGCGACGCCGGTGATCTCGTTCAGCGCTTTGGTGGTGCGGCGCCACTCGTCTTCGAGCGAGGCGAAGACGGCGCGCGCGAGGTCCTGGTCCGGCACCAGCTCGGAATAGCGTTGGGCGAGATGCATGTCGGCCTTGGCGAGCACCATGTCCATGTTCGATAAAAGGGCTTGGAAGAACGGCCATTCGGCGCTCATCCGCCGTAGCAGCGCCATTCTCTCCGTTGGCGCCTCCGAAACAAATGATTCGACCGCCGAACCAAAGCCGAACCAGCCAGGCAGATTGAGGCGCGCCTGACCCCAGGAAAAGCTCCAGGGAATGGCGCGCAGATCCTCGATGCGCCGCGTCGAGCGCCGCGAGGCTGGGCGCGAGCCGATGTTGAGTTCGGCGATTTCCGCGATCGGAGTCGCGGTGAAAAAATAATCGACGAAGCGGGGATTGTCGTAGATCACCGCCCGGAAGGCCTTCATGCTGGCCGCCGAAAGCGCCGCCGCCGCTTCGAGAAACTCGGGCGGCGCTTCGCCGGCTGACGGCAGCAAGGTCGCCTCCAGCGTCGCCGCGACCAGGGCTTCGAGATTGAGAAGCCCGATGTCGGGATTTGCGTATTTCGAGGAGATGACCTCGCCCTGTTCGGTCAGCCTGATCTGCCCCTCCACCGTCCCCGGCGGCTGCGCGAGGATCGCCTGATAGCTCGGACCGCCGCCGCGCCCGACCGTGCCGCCGCGGCCATGGAACAGCCGCAGCGCGATGCCGTCAAGGCCGCCGAACAATCCGGCGAGCGCGGTCGACGCGCGATAGAGCTCCCAATTGCTGGTGAAGAACCCGCCATCCTTGTTGCTGTCGGAATAGCCGAGCATGATCTCCTGCTCGCCCCCCGAGGCGCGCGCGAGATCGGCGACGCCCGGCAGAGCGTAGAAGGCGCGCATGATGGCTTCGGCGTTGCGCAGATCCTCGATCGTCTCGAACAGGGGGACGACCATCAGGTCGACGCAGGAGCCAGGATCGCCGAGCGCGCCATGCATCATGCCGCATTCCTTCTGCAGCACGAGGACTTCGAGCAGATCGCTGACCGTCTCCGTATGGCTGATGATATAGTGGACCACCGCCCGCCGGCCGAAGGATTTGCGCAGCTCCCGCGCCGCCTCGAAGATGTCGAGCTCCTCCTCCGTGCGCGGCCCGTAGACGACGCCGGGAACCCTTAAGGGGCGCGGATCGCGCAGAAGTTCGAGCAGCAGCTTTTGCCGGCTCTCTTCGTCGAGCGCGCTATAGTCGTTGGAGACGCGCGCGACCGACAGCAGCTCTTTCAGAGTCTCCTCATGCCGGTCGGAGCTCTGACGCAGATCGACCGAGGCGAGGTGGAAGCCGAACACGTCCACCGCGCGGCGCAGCGGCGCGAGCCGGGCCGGCACGAGGGCGGCGCCATGATTGGCGCGAAGCGAGTCCTCGATGATGGCGAGATCGGCCTCGAGTTCGCTTGTGTCGATATAGGGCTCGCCCGGCGCGACGGCGTGCCGCAAGGCTTCGCCGCCGGTCAGCATGACGAGGGTCGAGGCCAGCCGCGAATAGACGCCGGCGAGCGCGCGCCGGTAGGGTTCGTCTTCGCGATGCGGGTTTTCATCGCCCGATCGATCCGCCAGCGCCTCGAGTTCCGGCGTCGAGCCGACCAGCCTCCGCGAAATGGAAAGCTCGCCGCCAAGCTGATGAACCTCCGTCAGATAGAAACGCAGCGCGGTCTCGCACTGGCGCCGCAGGGCGAGCTCCAGCGTATCGGCGTTGATATTCGGATTGCCGTCGCGGTCGCCGCCAATCCAGGATCCCATGCGGAAGAATCCGCCGATCCGCTCATCGGGAAGATGATCCTCGAGTTCGGCGTAGAGGCGCGGAATCTGGCGCAGGAATGTCATCTGGTAGAAGCTCAGCGCATTCTCGATCTCGTCGCGGACGGAGAGGCGCGCGTAGCGCAGAAGCCGCGTCTGCCATAATTGCGCGATGCGCGCGCGAAGCAGCATTTCATTTTGCTTGCGCGCGCGCTCGCCCTTGAGGGTTTCGCGCGCCAGCAGGAGCTGCGCGATCGAACGCTCGGCTTCGAGGAGGCTCCTGCGCTGAACCTCCGTCGGATGCGCGGTGAGCACGGGCGAAATCATGCTGCGCTCCAGCGCATCGGCGACCGTCCGGGGCGCGATCTTCGCGCCGGCGAGCCGCTCGAATGTCTTGGCGAGGGTGCCGCCCTCGTGGCGTTGCGGCTCTTTCTCGGCCTGAGCCGCGCGGGTCCGAATATTGTGGTGGTCCTCGGCGATATTGGCGAGATGCGCGAAATAGCTGAAGGCGCGGATGACGGCCATGGTCTTTTCCGACGTCAGGCCGCGCAGCAGCGCGTCGAGCTTGTGGCCCGCCTCCGGGTCCGTGTCGCGCTGGAAGGCGACGCTGAGGCGCCGAATGGTCTCGATCCGCGCGAATGTCTCCTCGCCTTCCTGTTCGCGAATCGTGTCGCCGAGCAGCTGGCCGAGCAGACGGATGTCGTCGATCAGCGGACGCTCGATGGTCGAGGCGCCTGCCGGCTGTGCGGGGTCGAGGGATTTCGTCATCATGGCCTCTTTGGGAGCGAGCATGGCGGTTGCTCTGGCGGTTTTTTGGCGCGACAGCGCGACGACTTTCTGCGGTTTGGCGCGAACGCCCGTCGCAGCAAATACCGCGCCAGCCGAGGCGGCGAAACGCAGCCTGCGCCTGGTCGGACGGTCGCAAGGTCGATTGACAAAAGCCGGGATCGTCCGAATATCATTCCATAACAAGAAAAGCCAATCTGCGGCCGGATCGCCCGCGTGGGGGGTCGGCGCCGGATGGAGGCGACGCCATCATGACGGAACATCTCCCGAAGCCCCCTGCCGGACCGCGCTCGATCGCCCTCATCGGTCCGCAAGGCGGCGGCAAATCAACCTTGTTCGACGCCCTTCTCGCGGCGGCCGGCGCCCCGGTCAAACGCCAGGGCGATGCGCGCGCCCGGCCAGGCGGCGCCGAGGCGAGGCTTGGCCATTGCTCCTTCCTCAACGAGCGCTGGTCGATTGTCGATTGTCCCGGTTCGGTCGAATTCTCATACGAGACCGAGGCCGCGCTGATGGCGGTCGATCTCGCCGTCGTCGTCTGCGAACCGGCGACCGAGCGCGTCTCCAATCTGCCGCTGCTTCTGAAGTTGCTCGAAGAGCGCGGCATTCCTCATCTCATCTTCATCAACAAGATCGATACGCTGGCAGGCTCGTTCCATGACGCCATCGCGGCGCTGCAGGCGCATTCGGCGCGCCCGCTTTTGCCGCGCCAGCTGCCGATCCGCGCCGGCGACGCCGTCATCGGCTATATCGACGTCGTGACCGAGCGCGCCTTCCGGTACGGCGAGAAGCAGGCCGTCGAGCCGATCGAACTGCCGCCGCAGATGCGCGAAACGGAGCAGGAGGCGCTGACCGGCCTCACCGAGACGCTGGCGGACCAGGACGACGAATTGATGGAGAAGCTGCTCGACGACGTGACTCCGACGCCGGATGAACTCTATCAGCACCTGCGCAAGGATCAGGCGAAAGGCTCGATCGTCGAAGTGCTGATCGGTTCGGCGAGCCGGGGCCATGGCGTCTGGCGCCTGTGGAAGGCCCTGCGTCATGATGTGCCCGAGGCTTCGGAGACGGCTCTGCGCCGCGGCGTCCCGGGCGGCGATCAGCCGGCGGTGCAGATCTTCAAGACCGTGCAGGCGGGCAAGCTCTGTTACGGCCGCGTCTGGCGCGGCCCGCTGCGCGACGGCGCGACGCTCGATAGCATCCGCATCGGCGGCATCCACCGCTTCGCCGGGACGGAGTCGGTGCGGGCGGCCGAGGCGGATGCTGGCGAACTCGTCGCGCTCGGCCGGCTCGACGGCGTTGCGACTGGCGCGTTTCTAGGCGCCGCCGCGCCGGAGCCTTTCCCCGAGCCGCCGCCGCCTGTCTACGAACTCGCCATCACGACCAAGGACCGCAAGGATGACGTCAAGCTTTCGTCGGCCCTGCAAAAGCTCGTGCAGGACGATCCTTCCGTGAGTGTGGAGCACAGAATCGAGACGGGCGAGACGGTGCTGAGAGGCCAGGGCGAAATCCATCTCAACTCTGCGATCGAGCGTCTGTCCTCGGCGTATAATGTCCTCGTCGCTGTGAGCGCCCCCAAAATCGCCTATAAGGAGACGATCAGGCATGCCGTCTCCCAGCATGGCCGCGTCAAGCGCCAGACCGGGGGCCATGGCCAGTTCGCCGACGTGAAGATCGAGATCGAGCCGCGCCCGCGCGGCTCCGGCTTCCTGTTCACGGACAAGATCGTGGGCGGCTCGGTGCCGAAAAACTATATCCCGGCGGTGCGCGAAGCCGCCGAGGAGGCGATGCAGAAAGGGCCCTTAGGCTATCCGGTCGTCGATGTCGGCGTGACCCTTGTCGATGGCGGATTTCATGCCGTCGACAGCTCCGACATGGCGTTCAGGAGCGCGACGCGCGCGGCCATCGCCGAAGGGTTGGCCAAGGCCGAGCCGGTTCTGCTGGAGCCGGTCGATCATGTCACCGTCAGCGTGCCGAACGCCTTCACAGCCGCCGCCCAGCGCCTGCTCAGCGGGCGCCGCGGCCAGATCATGGGCTATGCCGAAAAGCCCGGCTGGCCCGGCTGGGACGACGTCGAAGCGCTCGCGCCGGCGGCCGAGCTTCACGACCTCATCATGGATCTGAGATCGGATACGATGGGGCTCGGCGCTTTCCGCCGGCGGTTCGATCATCTGTCCGAGGCGCGACGCTAGCGCATGGGACCTGAAAGTGGGAGCCGGCTCCCGGACCATTCCAATGCTCAAACAACCAAAACCGCGCCGGAAATCACCAAGAAACTTGCCTCAATCGCGTTCGTCGATCACTTCGGTCGCAGGCCGGTCGCCGCCTTCGGCGTGCTCGACCTTCCAGTTTCCGGTCTGGGTTTCATACTCGATCTCTTCGGTCTTGCCGGGCGTGCGCTGTTCCGCGGCGGCCCGCGTCGCGGCCTTGACCGCCGCGTCATGGGTCGGAAACGTCTCGGAGAAAACGCCGTCGACCGTATAAGCCCAGCCTCCGTCGTGCTCGACCACATGATAGGCGACGACAGGCATGTCATTGCTCCTTTTTGAGAGCGGCGCGGACCTTAATTTGTAACACGCCGCCAATCCGGACTCAATTCACGTCATGGCGCCCAGATCACAATGATTTTGGAGTGATTCAATCCAAAATCATGAACGTGATCGATTCCTATAGTTTAGAGCGGGATGCGGGCGGAAAAGCGGTTCCACTTTTCCTCATCCCGCTAGAGCATATTCCGATCAGATTGATTCAATCTGATCGACTAGAATATGCTTATGCTTTTGAATCTGGAGCGATTTCTTGTCGACCGAAGGGTCCATTCAGCCGGAAAGCGCTCTAGCAGCGCCGTTGGCGGAAAATCGACAGGCCGCCCTTGTGCGGCCTCACGCCGCCCTCCCTGTTCCGAACGGCGCGGCCTATATGGGGTGAAATGCCCCGAGGGGCTTTCCAGGGGCGATCTAAAGGCGAGCAATGGACAAAAACCTTCAGCCGATCGCCGAATCTCTCAAGCGCGACGGTTTCGCGTTCGGCGAAGCCGGGGCGATGGAGCGGGTGCTGCGCGAGGCGGGTCTTGCGGATTGGGAGCGTTTCGCGAAAAGCTGGAACGATCTCGGCATCGACGCCTATATGGCTGACGGGGGGCGCTACCGCCGTCGCCGCTACGCGGCGTTTGCGGCCTCAAGAGATGGCCTCGCGCGAAAGCCGCATCAGCCGCATTATCAGAGCCGGGACTATAATCCGCTGAATGGCGGCATCGAGCGCTGGTTCGCACCCGTCACAGAGGCCATCGGCGCCCACCCCGCCATGCAGGCGATTCTGCGGACATGCGTCGACCTCTTCGACAGCCTGACGCCGGAAGGCGCAAGGCCGCTCGTCTGGCACGTCGAGATCCACCAGTTCCGCATTGAAGCCCACGCCTGCATGCAAGGGTTTCCGACGCCCGAAGGGCTTCACCAGGATGGCGTCGACTGGGTGCTCGTCCTCCTGATCGCGCGGGAGAATATCGCGAGCGGAATGACGTCGATTCACGATCTCGCCAAACGGAATATCGGCAATTTCACCCTGACCCGGCCGTTCGACGCCGCTGTCGTCGATGATTCGCGCGTCTCCCATGGCGTGACGCCAGTCGAGCCCCTGGATCCCGCGCGCCCTGCCCACCGGGACGTGCTGGTCGTAACCTTCCGGCGATAGTCGAAAAAGCTCTAAGTTCCTCCCTCCGGCGCCTCGCGCGCCGCCTCGATGTTGCGCCGGCTACGCCTGCCCCATCGCTTTTCGCCAATGAGGAAGGAGATCCAGCCGAGCAATGCGCCGGTATGGCGCAGCATCTGAAAGGTGAAGGGTTCGACGAGCGACGCGAGGAGGGCGCGGCTGGGCCGGGCCGCCGCGCTGGGATCGACCCAGCGGCGGTAGAGGTGGATCGACCAGACGTGAAACGCGTAATCGACCATGATTTTGGCCAATATGACGGCGCCGACTGGCGCGATTAGCGAAAAACGCGCCGTCGCGAGATAGAATAGCAAAAGCGCGAAGGCGGTCAGGCCATAGATCGGCTGCAAGGCGTCGAGCGCCTTGACGGGTAGCATGAAGAGCCCCAACCGCCCGTAGCGCGGATCCCCCACCATGTCGCGATACCAATATTGGGTTTCGAGAAAGCCGCCGAACCAGCGCCGGCGCTGACTGAGGAATTGAGCCGCGGCGCCCGGCGCCTCGGTGATCGCGCGCGCCTCGCCGACGACGCCGGTGGTCCATCCCAGTCCATGCTGCGCGCTGTAGCGGCGCAGACGATGGATCAGCTCATAATCCTCCACCATGCAGACGGGATCGAACCCGCCGACGGTCAGCACCGGAGCGCGACGAAATCCAGCGAAGGCGCCGGAAATCAGCAGTAAGCTGTCCAGCCTCGCCCAGGCATAGCGCGATAGAAAATTACGGATGTATTCGTAGGTCTGAAACCATTGGAAGAGGCGCCCGCTCAAGGAGGGGCCGCAAACTGGCGTCAACACGCCCGTCGCGGCGACGAGGGCGCGGTCGGCCGCAAAGGCCCGGCGCATCGCGCCGACCGCCGCCGGCGCAAGCAGCGTGTCGCCGTCGACGGTCATGACGAGCTCGGTTTCAACGGCGGCGAGGGCGGCGTTGAGCGCGCGCGCCTTGCCGCCGTGTTGAAGCCTCAGCCATTGGAGCGCTGGAAACCGGCTGCTTGGCGCGCTCAACGCGCCTCGCGCCGGCGCCCGCAATCCGAAATCGCGCTCGAGGATCGCCGCGGTTCCATCCGTCGATCCGTCGTCGGCGATGATGACGACATCGGCCGGCTGGTCTTGGCTCAGCAGAGCGCGCAGCGTGGCGGGCAGTCCGCTCGCCTCATTGTGGGCGGCGACGATGACGCCCAGAGCCAGTTGCGCCGGGGCAGGCGCCGCCGCGCCTTTGGGCTCGCGAACCAGCGCCAGGGTCTGCGTGAAGACGAAGGCGACCAGCATCGTGTCGTAGAGAATATAGGCGATCCCTGCCGACCAGGCGAAGGCGTTGTCGGTCCCGAACGCCCGCGCGAACAGGGTCAGCCACAGCGCGGCGACGGCGCCATGGATGGCGATGCCGCGCCACGGAGTCGGCGGCGGCGTCAATCGCGGCGACGCGGCGGCGAGCGCAGAATCGAGACCGGCGAGGACGCGGCGCCGTCTGTCCTCGAAGCCGGAGTCCGCGCGGCCGATCTCGGCCAGCGTTCCGCCGATGACGGCGTCGCCGTTCGCCTCCGATGTCCTCATCTCTCACGCGCTCCGCGGAGCGCCGGGCAGCATGCGCCGCAGCTCGGCCTCGCGATCAAAAAACTGGTGCTTCAGCGCGCCGGCGATGTGCAAGGCGAGAAGCAGGTAGAGCGCATAGGCGAAATACGTGTGCGCAGCGAAAAACAGGGTGTGCAGCCGCTCTTTTTCAGCCGGTTCGATCTGTTCGATCCAACTCATGCGCGGCCAGGGAACAAGGCCGTAGAGCGACATCGGATGGGACGCCGCCTCCTTCCATGCGGAATCGTGCATCCACCCCGAAATCGGCAGCGCGAAAATCAGGACATAGAGCGCGGCATGACCCGCCGCCGCCGCGCGGCGCTCGAACGGCGAATAGCTTTGCGGCAAATCCGGCGGCTTGTGTGATAAGCGCCACAGGATCCGCAAAACCACGAACCCGAGCACCGTTATCCCGATCGATTTGTGCGTATCGACGATTGTCCGGACGAAACCGTCCGGGACGAGATCGGCCGCATAGCCAAGTCCCACATTGGCGAGGATCAAAACAGCGACGATCCAGTGCAGCGCAATCGCAGTGTTCGTATAGCCGGCGGTCCCTTCGGGCGCGTTCGCGCCGATCATGTCTCTTTCTCCGCGGAGGCCGTCAACCAACCGAGTCTCCACCATTTGGCGAAAAGCGGCTTTCGCGGCTGAAAATTTCCGCCTGAATTTTCAAATTAGGCCAGACCAGCGCTTCGTTGTCCCGCTCGCTCGCGACAGGGGTGCGGCGGCGGAGCAGACTATTAATCCGATCGAAAAACTATACAAAAATGCTGGCGGTCCGCAAGTCACGCTTGCGTTAGCGCGGCGAGGCTCCGCCGATGCTCGGGCCTTCCAGAATGGGTGAGCGGGCTATGCGCTTCACGGGCGCCGGCAAGGCGACAGGGTTAGACCCGCTTCTAGCGGGCCGCGATTGCGACGATACCGCAAAGATTGTCGTTGATCAGCCGCGCCGCCGCGTTGAAGGCCGCCATTTTGGGCGCGATCGTCGCGCCGAGCCGGGCGGCCTCCTCGCCCATCGCCTTTTCGAGGCTCTCCCTGTATTCGGGAATTTGCTCCCACTCGCCGACGGTGCCCGCTTCGATTTCCATATGGAACTGGAGGCCATAGGCATGCGGTCCAAAGCGGATCGCCTGCGCCGGACAGGCCGAATTGCCGGCCAGAATCCGCGCGCCCTCGGGAAGCCGCGCGACTTCAGCGCCATGCCATTGAAAAGTGTCGAATCCTGACGCAACCCCCCGGAACAGCGGATCGTCCTGGCCGTCCGGCGTCAGGTCGACGCGCGCCAGGCCGACTTCGGGCCGCGCCATCAGGCCGACTTTGCCGCCGAGCGCGGCGGCGAGGAGCTGGTGGCCGAGGCAAATCCCCAAATAGGGGCGCCCCAGATCGCGGACCCAACGCCGGATGGCGGCCTTTTCGCGGATAAGCCACGGGTAGTTCTTTTCCTGCCAGACATCCATGGGGCCACCCATGACCACAAGAGCGTCAAAGCCCTGGAGGTTCGGGATCGCTTCGCCGGCATCGAGTTCGACAGCGCGCCAGTCATGCCCGCCTTCCGTCCAGAATGTCCGGAAAATGCCAGGATGCTCGACGTCGAGGTGCTGAAACACCAGAATGCGCATCATGGATCCCTTTGGAGCAAGATACAAGCCGCCGTCATATTCAGAAGAATTGATTTATATTCAAAAGAAAGCGGACGAATCACCAGTCTGAAATCGCGCTTGAGCATATTCCGCTCAGATTGCATCAATCTGAGCGACAAGAATATGCTCAAGCTTTTGAATCAGAGCCGATTTCTTGTCGACCGAACGCTTCATTCGGTCGACAAGCGCTCTAGCCGGGCCAGTCGACTACAAAGGCGTGAACCGGGGTCCGGATGTTCTTCACGGTTTTCTCGCCAAGGTCGCGGAAGCTTATCGGAATCTTGTTTGTCACCGCTTCATGCACTGCCCGCGAAATGCAAATCCCGCCGGGCTCCGCCAGGCATTCGAGCCGCGCCGCGAGATTGACGCCATCGCCGAGAAGCTCGCCATGGTGCTCGACCACGTCGGCAATCGTTATGCCGATCCGGAACTGCAGCCGACGATTGGTCGGATAAACGAAATTACGCGTTCGCAAGGCTTCCTGAATGTCGATAGCTGCGCGTACCGCCTCGACCGCAGAACTGAACTCGGACATCACCGAGTCGCCAGCGGTATTGAAGACGCGGCCGCCGTGGCGGTGGACGAAGCCATCGAAAACTTCGCGATAGGACGAGAGGAGCTGCAACGTCCCTTCTTCATCGTCGGCGATAAGCAGAGAATAGAACGCCACGTCGGCCGCCATGATGGCGGCCATCTTGCGCTTTACCGCAGGCGCCCGCCTCGATGAAACGTCGCGAGCAGTCGTGTCCACTGT
This sequence comes from Methylocella sp., assembly GCA_052146775.1. Taxonomy (GTDB): domain Bacteria; phylum Pseudomonadota; class Alphaproteobacteria; order Rhizobiales; family Beijerinckiaceae; genus Methylocapsa. The sequence goes on from JBKQMI010000059.1 coordinate 43,515, forward strand.
CGATTCACTTTTAGTCGCCGGCGCCGCCGTGTCGATAAAAACGCGGTTGCGTCCAGCCTGTTTCGACAGGAGAAGTGCTTTCCCCGCCCTCCGCAACAGGTCCGCGGCGTCACCGGCGCCCTCCGCGAGCCCAATAGAAATCGTAACCGAAACCGGCCGCTTCTCGGCGCCCACTCGAAAAGCTTCGCCTTGCATTCCGCCGCGCAGCCGCTCGGCCACTTTGGCGGCGACGTCGAGGAACGTGTCGGGCATCAGGATGACAAATTCATCGCCGCTGAGCCGGCAGAAAATATCCGCGCCTCGGATCAATGTCTTCACTCTCGCCGTCAAGCTCTGGAGGAGCTGATCTCCGGCCTCATGTCCAAAGACGTCATTAATTTCCCCGAAGTGATCGATGTCGAACATCATCAACGCAAGCGGACGGGCCTTGCGCGTCGCCTCCTCGCTGAGAGAAACGAGGATGTCTTCAAAATAACGACCATTTTGAAGACCCTCGGGAGTGCGGCTTCCGCCCGCCCCATTCGAAGAAGCCGGGCTCAACGTGATCTCTTTTGACAATGCGCTTCGTCCAAATCGAACTCAAAAATTTCGTGCGCCAACGCCTTTGAATGAATTAAATACGTCAATTGATCTTCAAATGCGACCTGAAATCAGGGAAATATATCGCTTAATGATCATTATCAATCATTAACGAAAAATTCAATAGGCAAGGCCGCGATAGCAGCCGGGGACAAAGCCTCTTTATTGAGCATTCCGGCTCCGGGGCGGCGATGATCCCGAGGATGGTCATTTCGCAATTGTGTCCTCGGCGATCGTCGCGATGCCCGGCGCGCCGTCAGCCTGAATGGCGACCGCCTAGTGTAGGCCGAGGCGGCGCCAGGAAAATGATGGTGGTCGTGGACTTGATGACAAATACAAATAACCGACCACAGGCAGGACAAGGCGCAAAACTTGCCCGAGGCTGACTAGAACACAGTTTAGGCGCTTTTTTATCCATATTTTTCCACTATAATGCCCTACGGACGCGGCTTCCGCATCTGCGATCAGGATCGAGTGCTGAAGGAGGGAATCGTTCCAATGTGCTCGGCCGTCCTCTCGCGTCGCCGATTGCTGATAGGTTCGACGTCATTGGCCGCTGCCTGTGGCGTGGGCGGACTTGCATCTTACTGGCCCGAACAAGCCACCGACCATCGCGAGGTCCCCCTCGCCGGGCCTTCTTTGCCCCAGTTCAGGGCCGATGCGCGGGCGGCGCCGGCCTTGGCCGAGCGGTTCCCCTGGGTTCAATACGGCGAAACGACCACCCACGAGCTGCAGATCGCCAACGCATTCCAGCCCGCGTTGGCCCTGGATTCGACGCCCACCAAAGGGCTGCTGGGGGAGCGCGAGTTCCGCGTCGAAAGCGGCCGGGCGGTGATCCCGTGGGCGCCGATGTTCGAGCGCCCGTCCGCCGTCGTCCGCGGCAATCGGGACCTCCAGACCCTGGTCGGGGTCGAACAGCTGTTCATTAAGGACGAGGGCAGCGACCAAATCGCGATCTACGGCAACAAGGTTCGGAAATACGAATTCCTCTTGCCGAACCTGCATTACAGCGGGGTCCGGAAAGTCTATTCGCATGGCGCCTACGGCAGCAATCATTGCGCCCATCTGGCGTTGGCGGCCCGATTCTCGGAGTTCCACGCAGCGCCCGGATCCGATGGCATGAAGGTCGTGCTCAATCTCTACCCGCAGACCATTACCGAGAACGTCATCACCAAGCTGCGCCTGCTGGCCGCCACCGGCGTGACGCTCAATTTCCTGCCGGGCGACGCCGCGGTCGGCTTATCCATCAAGCTGCTCAGCCAGATGAACCAGACGACCGAGCGCAGCACCGAGGGATACATCGATCCGGGCGGCTCATCCCCATTGTCCGTGCTCGGACATGTCGAGGCTGCGATGGAGCTCGCCAAGCAGATCGAGAGCCGTTCCTGCGCGCTGGACCGCTACCCGGATTATGTGTTCCTGCCGATCGGCACCGGCGGCACCGCCATGGGCCTCGCCCTCGGGTTTTACCTGCTCGGATGGCCGACGCGCATTGTCGTCACCTGCTCTCAGGACAAGGGCTTTTTGGCCAGGCTCGTGGTCAACGGCGACATCGGCGTGCCTTTCGATATCGCGCACGCCCGCAACCTGCTGGCGGAATCGATGCCGTGGGCGAGGAGGCTCGGCCTCGTCGATGGCGACACGACGCCCGCGGATATCCTGAAGGGCAGATTCTTCTATGACAACGACACGTGGCGCCCGGGATATGGCCAGATGAGCGAAACTGTCGCTGAGCGCGCCCGGCTCGCCGGGGACGGCGGACTCGTTCTGGATGGAACCTTTTCAGCCAAAGCTTTCAACACGCTCGCCAGTTATGCGCGAGGCGGCCTGCTGAACGGCAAGCGGGTCGTCTTCTGGAACACCTACCAGCGCTTTCCCTTCGAGACACTCATTCCAGAAGACGATGCCTGGGCAAGATATTTGCCAGAGGACATTCAAAGCCGCCTTGTTTCGTGAATATTTGCCGCGCACCCTTGGCGCAGGGCCGCATCCGGGCCGATCCGCGTCGATGTTGGGGCCGACTCCGCAGAACTTTGATGACTGGCGCATCTGCGAACCTTTGGATCAGCGCGCACGATTGACCTCGCTGTCGACCTCATGGCGAGCGATTCGGACAAACGCAACGTGGATCACCCGTCACCCGCGCTGCCCACTTGAACTCTTTCGGCAATCCGAAACATTCAACCGAACAATCGAGTCGCAATCATAAGTTGAATTATGTTTTTCGCGTATTCAATTATCCTCACGAATTTATTATCTTGCTCATCCTAAATGTTCTTGCTCATTTTTTGCGAAAAGATATCCGTTTTGTTTGCCTCAAAATTGGATAAAAGGCCATCTGTCGCACAAGCTTTGCAGCGGCCTCGCGTGTGATCGCGATGCCTGATCATTCGTCTTTGTCTATTTTAAGGGGAGCGGCCGTGATTTTTAAGCTGACGAATGCTTATCTTCAGTCCGAGGTTTTTTGATCGAACGTAGAGAGAAAATTTGGAGCTAAAGGATATATTGCGCCATGAGCCCAAGAAGCCGACGCATTGCTCAATTGGCATACATCGCCGCCGTGCTTGCCGGCATCCTGATCTACTATATCCACCATGCCGAAATACAGGGGCGGCTCCTCGCGGCGGGCGACCTCGACGGATGGACGACCTCGATGCGGCAGGCCGTCTGGGCAATGGTCCTGTTCCTCGCGTTCGCGATCAGCCTGTTCTTTTCAATTCCGGCCGGGCCGTTGTTTTATATCGCCTTCGGGTTCTTCTATGGCCCTTATGTGGGCACGCTCATGGCGGCTCTGGCCACAACTTTGGGCTCGGTCGCCGCTTTCTATTTTTTCCGTCGCGCCATGCCGCAAAGCGCGGCGCTGCAGCGCGCGGGGATCAAGAACGCCTTTGCGACCCTGCTCCTGCTGCGCCTTTCGCCCTGGTTGCCCAATCCGCTGATCACGCTGTTCTGCAGCGCCTTCGACGTCGGCATCTGGACGTTCGCGCTGACGACATTCGTCGGGACGATGCCATTGATTGCCGTCTACGCCATCGCGGCCAACCGGTTGCGCGGTCATCTCGACGCTTCGGTTCTTTATTCGACCGACATTGCGGTGGCGTTCGGCCTTCTGGGCGCCGTCTCTCTCGTTGGCTTTCTGAAACCCGTTAGGATGGCCCTCGACTGGCTGAAGACCATCGAGGTCGATATTTCCGGAGAAAAGCAGCCGGCAGCCAACATCCGCACTGGTTGGCCTTTTGCTTTGATCCGCCGTCGCGCCGCCCGGTCTCCGAAGGCTATGTTTCCCGCACGCCCGCTCGGCCCTGACCCCGATGAAACGCCTCCGCTTCCGCGCAGGTAGCTTCTTGCGTGGACGCTCCTCCTCGATGAACGGCGCCTGTTCGCCCGCCGAGCCGTAAAACTACGTGATATTCATCATGGCAAACCGACAATGATCTGACGCTCATTATTTGTAATCTGTTTGGATCCCTTCATCATTGCGATGATTGCGCTGAAAAAAAACCCTGATAATATTAAAAATATCAAACTGATAACGTGTAACTTCATCTCTCTATCATCACTCTGGCGCTATCGCCACGCCCTTTCCGGACCAGAATATGGATTCCCTTGGCCAATTGATCCAAAAAGAAGACCGGGAAGCGCAATTTTTCGTTGCCTCGCTTTACGCCGGCGGTATTGGCGTCTCTCAGAACCCTCCGGCCAAGGATCAGGCGCTATGCGGCATCGCCGACCGGCTCGCGGAGAACTTGCGCGGATCCGACATGCCGGGACGTATCGGCGGCGAAGAATTCGCCTCGTTCATGCCCGCCGTAGCGCTGCGCGAAACGGAGGGATTCGCGGAACGGCTGCGCCATCCTTCGGACATCATCCCAGCGGAGGCATTTTGACCGTGAAAAAGAATAAGATGCGCCTTCTGGTTCGCGTCATCCGGCGAGGCTGCATCGCCGCTTTTGTGCTTGTCGCATCGCTCGGGGCCTCACTGGCTTGGGCCGCCGATCTCAAGGAGATTCAGGCCCGCGGGGAGATCCGTCATCTTGGCATCAGATACGCCAATTTCGTCACAGGCGAGGGCGATGGGTTCGACGTCGATCTGATGCGCGGCTTCGCGCGCGAGATCGGCGTGCGTTACACCCTCGTCTATACCGACTTCTACACCGCTTTACGCGATCTTCTCGGCCATGACGTGGTAAATCATGGAGGCGCGGTAACGCTGGAGGGCGAATATCCGGTCCGCGGCGATATCCTCGCCACGGGCTTCACCGTCCTACCCTGGCGCAAGCAGGTCTTGCTGTACTCCGACCCGACCTTCCCCTCGCAGGTGTTGCTGGTAGCGCGTGCGGCCTCGTCCGTCGAGCCGATCAAAGGCAGTCCAGACGTGGCGCGGGACATCGCCGAGACCAAGGAATTGATCGGCGACCGTAGTTTGCTGGTGATGGAGCGCACCTGCCTCGACCCGGCGAACTACGACCTGAAGGGCAAGGGCCTGGACCTGCGCGCCTATACCCGCAGCACCAATCTCAACGAGATGGTTCCGGCTTTGCTGAACAAAGAGGCTGAATTCACCCTGCTCGACGTGCCCGACGTCATCCTCGATATGCAGAAATGGGCCGGCAAGATCAAGGTGCTCGGGCCGATCTCGCCCGAGCAGGAGCTCGCCGCCGCGTTCCCGACGAGCTCCCCCGAGCTGCGCGACGCCTTCAACCGCTACTTAAAGCGGGTGCGCGCCGATGGCGCCTACGACGCCCTGGTGGATAAATATTACACCGGCGTCCGGCGCTACTTTCCTGCCTTCTTCGAAAGTCGAAAGTAGCCTCGTCAAAGGGCGGCGCAATGGTGGATCGCCTGCTTGCACGATGGCCCCTTTTCTTCGCCGTCGCTTTCTGTGTCTACGCCTCCGTGCTGCTGTGGAGCAGTTTCCGGTCGCAGGAGCAGCTCACGGTGGCGGCCAATTCCCACCTGGTCACTGAGGCCGCGCGGCAGGCGGGGCTGCTCGGCGACTTCCTGGCGGAGCGTCGCGCCAACGTGTCCGAACTGGCCGATGCGCATGAGATCGAGACCTATCTGACCGACAAGGCGCTGGGCATGTCGCTGCGCTACGGTCTGGAAGCCAACCTCGACGCGATCAAGGAACGCCTGCGGCGCTGGAGCGCCAAGAATGTCATCCGCGGCAAGGAGATCTTCAGTCGCATCGTTTTTGCCGATGCGGACGGCGAGCCGCTCGCCGAGGTTGGCTCGGGCGCCGGCGCGATCCCGCTGCCTGACGACGTCGCCGCCGGCGCAACCATAAACTTTGACCGTGAGCATCGGCGGATCGTTGTGACGGCGCCGATCATCCGCAAGGATGCGTTCGTCGGCGCGGTCGCGGCGTTCAGCGACATCGGCGTCCTGGCCGGCTATCTCCGATCCGAGTCGGACGGGGCCGAAATGCGGGAAGTGGTGCTGACTGCGGCGGGGGAATACCTTGCCGCCGCGCAGGCCGCGCCATGGCTCGACCCGGCTCTCGGCCACGCATTCGCTGGGCTCCCCGAGAACCATGTCGCTCCGTTCTCTGTTCTCGCGCCGACCATGCATGCGACCAATCCGGGAGGCATGGTGGTGGTGCGGACGCCGATTCCGGGCTCCACTTTGTCGCTGATCACCATTGTCGGCGATCGGCAGGTTTATGGCCACATCACGTCGAGAGCGCTGCTGTACTTGCTCGCCGCGATGCCGCCGCTGGCGTTGTTGGCGGCCCTGATGCTCGAACAGATGCGGCGGCGCCACCAGGCGTTGCAGCGACGCTACGTCGAGACCACCCACCGCAGCGACGAGCTACGCGACCGCAACGCCGCTTTGTCCGAGGAGATCAGCCGGCGCGAGGCGGTCGAGGCGGCGTTGCGCGATAGCGAGCGGCGCTTCCGTAAACTGTTCGATGGAGCGCCGCTGCCGAGCCACCTGGTCGACCCGTCCGACGCGTCCATCGTGGACTGCAACGCCGCCGCCGCTGCGATGCTCGGCTATGAGCGCGACGAGCTCCTGCGCATGCGGGTGCCGGACATAGACCCGGTTGCGGAGGATTGCGAGACCCTTTGGCGCCAGCCTACGCTGATGGGACAGTCGGTCCAATTCGAGACCCAGCACCGAACGCGGTCCGGCGAGATCCACGACGTGGCCATTGCATCCGTTCCGATCGACATCGCCGGACGCCGGCTGGCGTGCATGACGGTGGTCGACATCACCGAACGCAAGCTCGCCGAGGCGCGCATCCTGCACCTCGCGCATCACGATGCGCTGACCGGTCTGCCGAACCGCATCCTGCTGAACGAGCGCATCGACGAAGAGATGAAGCGGGCGAAGCGCCAGAGCGGCCGCTTCGCCATTCTCTGCCTCGACCTCGACGGGTTCAAGGCGATCAACGACACGATGGGCCATGATGCCGGCGACGTGGTTTTGTCCAGCTTCGCCGACCACCTGCGGTCTCTGGTCCGGCAGGAGGAAACGGTGGCGCGCACCGGGGGCGATGAGTTCGCTATTCTGGTGCATGACATCGCCGAGCCTCGGACGGCCGAAAAAGTCGCACAGCGTCTGCTCGATAGCCTGCCCCTGTCGGTAGATCTCGCCGGTTATATCTGGACCCTCGGCGGCAGTATCGGGATCGCGGTGTATCCCGAGGATGGCGAGGATTGCGCCACCCTGCAGAAGAACGCCGACACCGCGCTCTATCGCGCCAAGGCCGACGGGAAGGGGTGCTTCCGCCGCTTCGAGAGCTGGATGGACCATTCTCTGGCGGAGCGCCTCTCACTGGAGCGCGACCTGCGGCTGGCGATGGAGCGCCATGAGATCGAGGTCTACTTCCAGCCGCAGTTCGCCTGCGACACGTTACGGGTGACCGGGTTCGAGGCGCTGGTGCGCTGGCGTCATGCCAAGCGCGGCTTCGTTCCGCCGGGCGTCTTCATTCCTCTGGCCGAAGAGCGCGGGCTGATCGTGCAGATCGGCCGCATGGTGATCGAGCGGTCCTGCGCACTGGCGGCCGGGTGGCGCCCGCGCTGCCGGGTGTCGGTAAACCTTTCCCCCGTGCAGTTTCGCGACGCCGGATTATTATCCTTGCTGTCGAATGTTCTGCTACGCACCGGCTTTCCTGCGAGCCTGTTGGAGCTGGAAGTCACAGAGGGCGTGCTGATCAACGATGAGGACCAGGCTCTTGGGACGTTGCGCGCTCTGAAGGACCTTGGCGTCCACATCGCTCTTGACGATTTCGGCACCGGCTACTCCAGCCTCAGCTATCTGCGCCGCTTCCCGTTCGACGGAATCAAGATCGACAAATGCTTCGTGCATGCCCAGCAGCAGGATGCAGGCACCCGCACGATCATGGAGGCGGTGCTGGCGATGAGCAATCGGCTGAACCTTCGGGTGGTCGCCGAAGGCGTCGAGACCGAAGAGCAACTGGCCATGCTGCGCGAGCAGGGCGTCGCCGAGGTCCAGGGCTTCCTGCTCGGACAGCCGATGCCGGCAAGCGACGTGCAGGATTTTCTGAGGTCGATGATCGATGACGGCTTCCGCTATGGGCGCCACCTCGGGGTGGCCGCATCGAATGCGATGGCGCCGATGACGCAGGGACATCGCGATGCCGATCCGCCGCCTAACACAGCTCGCATTCTCAGGACCGACTAGGCAAAGCGGATTACACTTATCCGACGCATGGCCCGCGTGGCGGCGGGTTAGGATGTTCGGTCTCAGACTTTAAGGGTGCGATCTTTTCGTCAGAATGGAAGGATGCGCTATGGCGCAAGTTCTTCATGGGCGCCGCAACGACGGAGGCAATCCGTCGAGCGATACAACGTAGCGGAGGTCAACCCAGGGTTTGATATTTTTCTATGCTAGCGCACTAACGCTGACATAGGATTCACAGGCGCCGCCGGATGTGCGAATCTGGCGGCATGGCTCAAACCGTCAATTTCACAGTCACTGCCGAAGAGCTGGAGCGCCTCCTCAGCATCATTGGTGATCGCAACCGGCCGCTCAAGCATGTTCAGAGAGCGAGGATCGTTTTCTTTTCCGCCGAGCGCTTGCCGGTCCTGGACGTCGCGCGCCGCGCCGGCGTTAGCCGTCCCGCGGTTTGGCGCTGGCAACAACGATATGGCGAACAGGGCATCGACGGTCTCTTGCGCGACAAAACGCGCAAACCGGGCAGGGCGCCGCTGTCGGCGAAAATCGTCGCCAAAGTTCTGGAGTTGACCTGTTCGGAACCGCCGGGCGAAGCCCCCTCCGCGATCGCTCCGCCCATTGGACCGGCCGCGCCATGGCCAAGGCCGTTGGCGTTTCGCTTCGCGCCGTCCAGCGCCTGTGGGAGGCGCATCGCCTCCAACCGCATCGCATTCGCACATTCGAGCGCTCCAGCGATCCCAAATTCGCCGAGAAGGCCGAGGATGTCGCCGGCCTCTACATGGATCCGCCAGCTCACGCCGTCGTCGTCTCCATCGACGAAAAGAGCCAAATTCAGGCGCTCGACCGCACCCAGCCGGGGCCGCCTCTTAAAGGCCGGCAAATGCGGGACCATGACGCACGATTATAAGCGCGATGGCACGACCACGCTTTTTGCCTCCATGAACATTCTCGACGGAACCGTGATCGGCCGCTGCATGAGCCAACATCGGCATCAGGAGTTCGTTCGCTTCCTCAACGCCGTGGAGCGCGCCGTCCCGGCCGGAAAGGTCATTCACGCCATCCTGGACAACTACGGCGCGCACAAGCACCCCCATGTCGTGAAATGGCTTATCGGCCGGCGGCGAGGATTTTCGCAGCCAGCCCCTGGCGCTTCCGCGGCGACCGCTCGCGCGGGAGGTGGGCGCTGGACGCGGCGCGCCGCCGCGCTTCGCGCGGCCACGGCGAGACCGGCTATGCCGTAACATCGCCATCATCGCTGAATAAAATTTATACGTGAGCTGCCTGCGCTTTACCCGTAGCGCCGCCAGGTCCCGGCATCGCGCCGCCGGCCGCCCGGAACTATGCGGAAGCAAGACGGAAGGACGTTCGCGCGGTGTCCCGTGACGCGTACGGTCCGGTCGGCGCCAAAGGCTTGGAGCGGAATCCGCCGGACGAATTGCGCCGATCCGCTGGGGGGCCAATGTCTCGTCCCTTTGCCGGCTGAACGAAGATTCGCGCCAAGGGGAACGAATGCGCATACTCGTAATTGAAGATAATCCCCGCCTTCTGGAGCTGATGGCGGAGGATCTCAAGGCGGCGGGCTATGTAATCGACACGGCCAAGACCGCAGCCGACGCCCGGTCGTTCCTTGGCATCGTCGACTATGATCTGCTTGTGCTCGACCTCTCCCTGCCGGACGGCGACGGCGGCGACCTGCTGCGCGAGTTGCGGCGCTCCGGCCGGTCCTTGCCGGTGCTGGTCGCCACGGCGCGGATTGAAGTCCATCAGCGCGTTGCGACGCTGAATGACGGCGCCGACGATTATCTGGTGAAGCCCTTCGACCGCGACGAGCTGATCGCCCGCGTCAGGGCGATCCTGCGCCGGCCGCAGCTGCGGGTGCAGCCCGTTCTGCGCACCGGCAACCTGATGCTTGATCTCGACCGGCTCGTCTGTAGCGTCAGCGACCGGCCGGTAGAATTGCCGCGCCGTGAAATGACGGCGCTGGAAATCCTCCTGCGGCACCATGACAGCCTGGTGCCCCGCCGCCGCCTCGAGCAGGGCGTTTATGCGATCGACGAAGCCGTCACGCCGAACGCCCTCGAAGCCGTGGTGTCGCGGCTGCGCAAGCGGCTCGACACGGCCGAGGCGAGCGTCTCGATCACGGCCATGCGGGGGATCGGCTATCTTCTGTCGGAGAAAACGTGAATCTCGCTGGCCGATCGCCGCCTTCGCTGATGCGCGTCATCGCGCTCCGCCTGGCCGCCGTCGCCGCGACTTTGGCCCTCACTCTCATTGTGGTCGTGACCGCCGAATATTCCGCGGACCTGACTTCATTGCGGCGGGAGACCCTGGAACGCGAAGGCCACCGATTAGCCGATGCGCTGCGAGATGGGGGCATCGAAAACATCGCGGCATGGCCTTACGCCAAATATCCGAAAGCTTACGGTTACCGAATCTTCGATGCCGAGAACAAGATCATCGCCATAGCCAATGAGGACCTGTTTCCTCTTCTCCCCCGCTTTCGCAGCGGTCGCCCGGACCTCGTTTTCACGCATGATCGCGCGGCGCCGGACGAGGAGCGGTTGTTCGTCATCTTGCGGGAAGAGGTCGCCGGCGCGCCGTTGTGGATCCAGGTCATGATGCGCGGCGATCCGGCGTGGCTTTCACGCGAGGTGCTCTTGCAAGAGATTCTGGAGGACGCCGCTATGCCGGTGCTCGTCCTCATTCCAGCCCTTACCCTGGCAGTGTTCCTCATCATTCAGTCGACTCTGCGTCCTTTGACCGCCATTGCCGACCAGGCGCGGACGCTGGGCGCGCTCATAACGGAAGGCCGTCGATTGGCGCCGCTTTCCTATTCCGGCCTGCCACGGGAGACCATGGATTTGGTCAGTGCGATGAACGCGATGCTGAAGAAGGTCGATTGCTTGCTGGATCAGCAGAGGCAGTTCACCGCCAATGCCGCGCATGAATTGCGAACCCCTCTCGCGGTGTTGCAGCTGGCGATTTCGCAGCTGCCCGAAAGCGATGCGGTCGCCAAGCTCAAGGGCGACGTCGCCGCGATGAGTCGCCTGGTCGCCCAGCTGCTCCGCCTCGCCCAGGCGGAGCAATTGGCGCGTGCGGACTTCGCTGTGCATGATCTGCGCGAAGTCAGTCGGTCCGCGTGCGAGGAACTGGCTCTGGTCGCGGCGGCGCAGCGGAAGTGGATCGAATTCGACGAGCCGCCGGCGCCGGTGCCTGCGTCTTGCAACGCTGACTTTTTGGGCGTGGCCATCCGCAACGTCATTGAGAACGCCTTGCGCGCCTCTCCGGAGGGCGGCGTTGTTTCGATATCGGTGGCAGCTGGCGGCACGGTCACCATCGAGGATCGCGGCCCCGGAATCGCCGAGGCGGACAAGGAGCTGGTTTTCGGTCGTCTCTGGCGTCGCTCCCGGCGCCAGGAGGATAGCGCCGGCGCCGGCATTGGCCTCGCCCTGGTGCGCCGGATCCTCGATCTCCATGGCGGCGGCGCCGCCATTGAGGATCGCGAGGGCGGCGGCGCGCGCTTCGTGCTATCGATCGGACCCGATGCCGAATGGGCGAAACAGGGCGAATAAAGGCCCTGCGCGCCGGGAGCGTTCACGGACGGCGCCATAACGCCATTAAAT
>JBKQMI010000060.1:0-9213 GCA_052146775.1 Methylocella sp.
TCCTGACTCGCGCCCCTCACGCCGCCGCGAGCTGGCGCAACACGTAAGGCAAAATGCCGCCGTTTTTGAAGTAATCGAGTTCGTCAAGCGTCGCAATGCGGCAGAGCAGCGGCACGGTCTTGACTTCGCCGCTGGCGTATTTGATCTCGGCCGACATTTTCTGGCGCGGCTGAAGCGAATCGCCGAGGCCATGGATCGTGACCTCCTCGTCGCCCTTGAGCCCAAGGCTCTTCCAGCTCGTGCCCGGCTCGAAGGTCAGCGGCAGCACGCCCATGCCGACAAGATTGGAGCGATGGATGCGCTCGAAGGATTCGGCGATGACGGCGCGAACGCCGAGCAGCTTCGTGCCTTTCGCGGCCCAGTCGCGCGAAGAGCCGTTGCCATATTCGGCGCCGGCGAAGACGACGAGCGGCACGCCTTCGGCCTGATATTTGATCGCTGCGTCGAAAATCGACAGCTCCTCGCCATCGGGCCAATGCTTCGTGTAGCCGCCTTCCGCCACGGAGCCGTCGGCTTTCTGGCGGATGAAGTTCTTGATGCGGATATTGGCGAAGGTGCCGCGCATCATGATCTCATGATTGCCGCGCCGCGTGCCGTACTGGTTGAAATTCTCCGCCGAAACCTGGCGCTCAAGCAGATAAGCCCCAGCCGGAGAGGCTGCCTTGATGGAGCCCGCCGGCGAAATATGATCGGTCGTGATCTTGTCGCCGAAGATCGCGAGAATGCGCGCATTCTCGATCTCCTTCACCGGCTCCGGCTCGATCTTCAGACCCTCGAAATAGGGCGGGTTCTGCACATAAGTCGAGCCGATGTCCCATTTATAGGTCTCGCCCTCCGGCGCCTTGACCTTGCGCCAGTTGACGTCGCCGTTGAACACATCCGCGTAGCGCTCCTTGAACACCTTGCGCGTCACGAATTTCTCGATGAACTCGGCGATTTCTTCATCCGCTGGCCAGATGTCGGCGAGAAAGACCGGATTGCCCTTCTTGTCGTGCCCCAAGGGCTCCGTGTCGAGATCCTTCGCCACCGTTCCGGCGAGGGCGTGGGCGACGACGAGCGGCGGCGAGGCGAGGTAATTCGCCTGCACGTCCGGGCTGATGCGCCCCTCGAAATTGCGGTTGCCGGACAGCACCGCCGCCGCGACAATGCCATTTTCATTGATCGACTTCGAGATTTCAGGCGCGAGCGGACCCGAATTGCCGATGCAGGTCGTGCAGCCGAAGCCGACAAGATTGAAGCCGAGCTTGTCGAGCGATTTTTGCAGGCCCGAGGCGGCGAGATATTCCGCGACGACCTGGCTCCCCGGCGCGAGCGAAGCCTTGACCCAGGGCTTCGTCGCAATGCCCTTTTCGATCGCATTGCGGGCGAGGAGGCCCGCGCCGATCAGCACACTCGGATTTGAGGTATTGGTGCAGGAGGTGATGGCCGCGATGACGACGTCGCCATGGCCGAGAGTAAAGTCCTTGCCCTCGACCTTGTAGCGCGTCTGCGCGTCGGCGGTCTTGCGATATTCGGTCTCCAGGGCGCTCTTGAAGCCGGCGCCGACGGCGCCGAGCGCGAGGCGTCCCTCGGGACGCTTCGGCCCCGCCATAGACGGCTGGACGGTCGCAAGATCGAGATCGAGCGTTTCCGTGAAGACGGGATCGACGGCCGTGCGCGTCCTGTAGAGGCCTTGCGCGCGGGCGTAAGATTCGACGAGCGCGACCCGCGCCGGGGTGCGCGCCGACGTCGTCAGATAAGCGAGCGTCTCCGCGTCGACGGGGAAGAAGCCGCAGGTCGCGCCATATTCGGGCGCCATATTGGCGATGGTCGCGCGGTCGGCGAGAGAGAGATGCGCGAGGCCCGAGCCGAAGAATTCGACAAATTTTCCGACGACGCCCTTTTGGCGCAGCATCTGCGTCACGGTGAGCACGAGATCGGTGGCGGTGACGCCTTCGCCAAGTTCGCCGACGATCCGGAAGCCGATCACTTCCGGCAGCAGCATGGACAGCGGCTGGCCGAGCATGCAGGCCTCCGCCTCGATGCCGCCGACACCCCAGCCCAGCACCGAGAGGCCATTCACCATCGTTGTATGCGAATCGGTGCCGACGAGCGAATCGGGATAGGCGATCTCGACGGTCTCCGTCTTGCCCCGCGCGCCTTTCACCTTCTCCTTCCGCGTCCAGACCGTCTGGGCGAGATATTCGAGATTGACCTGGTGGCAGATCCCGGTTCCGGGCGGCACGACGCGGAAATTATCGAACGAGCCCTGCCCCCATTTCAGAAAGCGGTAACGCTCGCCGTTGCGGCCATATTCGAGATCGACGTTGGTCTTAAGGGCCTTGGCGCTGCCGGCGGCGTCGACGATGACGGAGTGGTCGATGACGAGATCGACCGGCACCAATGGGTTGATCTTCTGCGGATCGCCGCCAAGCTTCGTCATGGCGTCGCGCATCGCCGCGAGATCGACGACGGCGGGCACGCCGGTGAAATCCTGCATCAGGACCCGCGTCGGACGAAACGCAATTTCGCGCTCGGTCCGGCCCTTGTTTTCGACCCAGGCCGCGACCGCCTCGATGTCTTCCTTGGTGACGGAGCGGCCGTCTTCGAAGCGCAGCAGATTCTCGAGCAGAACCTTCATCGAGAAGGGCAATTGGGAGATGCCGGCGAGCCCGTTCTTCTCAGCGGCCTTGAGGGAATAATAGTGATATGTCTTGCGACCAACAGTGAGCTTCTTGCGGCATTTGAAACTGTCGAGCGAGGCCATGAACATTGTCTCCCCAAGTCGGATGGGAAATTGGAATCGAAGTTTGGCGGCTTATAGATAAGTTCTACGCCCAGCGCTATACGGATGCTAGACAGATCGTCCAAGCTTTTCGCCCAGCATCGGTTTTTCCTTCATGCGGCTTTCAGCCTCACGCCTTTCCGTCGAACGCGGCGGCCGCACCGTTTTTTCAGATCTCTCCTTCGCCGTCGAAGCCGGACAAAGCCTCGTCGTCACCGGCCGCAACGGCGCCGGCAAATCGACGCTGCTGCGCGCCCTGGCCGGGTTGCTGCCGCTGGCGCGGGGCGAGCTTTCGCTCTCGCCGGCGAGCGACGAAAGCATCGCCGAACAGATGCATTTCATAGGCCATGCCGATGCGCTGAAGGGGGCGCTGACGGTCGCCGAGAATCTTTCATTCTACGCCGCCCTGCTCGATGCGGGGCGCGAGGGCATGGCGCCGGGGCCGGCGCTGGAGGCGTTCGGCCTTGGTCCCATCGCGCATTTGCCCGCCGCCTATCTCTCGGCGGGCCAGAGGCGCCGCGCCGCCCTCGCGCGGCTCCTCGTCGCGCGCCGGCCGATCTGGCTGCTCGACGAGCCATTGACCGCGCTCGATACGGCCTCGCAGGGCTTCGTGAATCAAATCATGCGCGCGCATGCGTCGGACGGCGGCGTCATCATCGCCGCGACCCATGCGGCGCTTGGCCTGCCGGCGACCGAATTGCGGATGGGAGCCGCCGCTTGAGCGACAAGGCCGCTCACAGCGACGCGCCCCCCCGCGCGCTCGCCGCGATGTTTCGCCGTGAATTGCAGATCGGCCAGCGCATCGGCGGCGGCGCGAGCCTCGGCGTCGTCTTCTTTTTGATTCTCGTAACGTTGACGCCTTTCGCGGTCGGGCCGGATCTGGCGTTGCTCGGACGCATCGCCCCGGCGATGCTGTGGATCTCCGCCCTGCTTGCGACGCTGCTCGGTCTCGACCGCCTTTTCCAGGCCGATCATGAGGATGGTTCGCTCGATCTCGTTTTGATGAGCAGAGCCTCGCTGGAGTTGATCGTGCTGACGAAATGTCTGGCGCACTGGATCCTGACCGGCCTGCCTCTCGTCCTCGCCTCGCCTTTCTTCGGGCTTATGCTCGCCCTGCCCGCCGATCGGATGTGGAGCGTCGTGCTGTCCCTGCTGGTCGGAACGCCCGCCTTGACCCTCATCGGCGCGATCGGCGCGGCGCTGACGGTCAGCCTGCGCCGCGGCGGCCTGCTGCTCCCGGTGCTGATCCTGCCGCTCTCGGTGCCCGTGCTGATCTTCGGCGTCGCGGCGGCGGGCGGCGGTTCCGATGGCGGCGCGCCCTTCGCCGCGCCCTTTTTGATTCTCTGCGCCCTCAGCCTGCTCGCGCTGGTCGGCGCCCCGGTCGCGGCGGCGGCGGCCCTGCGCCAGATGAGCCAATAGCGTCCGCCGCGACAATTAGATTTCGACGCATTGATTTTCATGGACCTTCACCCTTTGAGCGCATCAATTCGACGCATCTCGTTCGAGATGCTCAGAATTGCCAGATGCTCCGAATTGAAGGTTTCAGCCATGAACCACCGTCTGCTTGAGGGCGCCGCCCTGCTTACCCTGATGCTCGCCATCGCCGCCCCTGAACCGGCCGCCGCTTTTGGCGGCGGTTTTGGCGGCGGGCGCGGGGGTGGTTTTGGCGGTGGCGGCGGGCGCGAGGGCGGTTTCGGCGGAGGCGACTTTTCTGGCGGCGCGGGCGCTGACGGAGGCCGCGCAGGGGCGGAGGGAGGCGGCGGCTGGCGCGGCGGCGCGGAAGGCGGCGGTGCAGGAGCCGAGGAAGGCGCCTGGCATGCTGGCGCGGCCGGCGGTGAGGGCGGCGGCGCGGCGGCCCAAGGCGGCGCGTGGCATGCAGGCGGCGGAGGCGGCTCAGGCGATGGCGACGGCCGCGGCTGGGGACCGTGGCAGGCCGGCGCGGCGGCCGCGGGCGCCGTCGTCGGCGCCGGAGCAGTGGCCGGCTATGGCGGCGGCGGCAATCCGAATGCGCCCGGCAGTTACGGCGCTCCGGTCCCTTACGGCGGCGCAGCCTATGACGGCGGCTCGGGCGGCGGCTGGCATTCGGGGCCTGGAGGCGAGGGCTGGAGTTCCGGCGGCGGCGGCAGCGCGGCGGCTGGCGGATGGGGCGGCGCTGCGGGCGCCGAAGGAGGCGCCTGGCGCGGCGGCGCAGCGGGCTATGCTGGCGGCGCAACTGCGGGGGGCTACGGCGGCGCGGCAGCCGGGGGCGACGAAAGACATGCCGAGGGTGGCGCGGCGGGCGGCGGGTTCGGCAGGGGTGGCGACGCCGGCGGTTTCGGCGGACGCGGCGATGGCGACGGATTTGGCGGACGCGGCGGTGGCGGCGGCTTCGGCGGACGCCGCTGAAAGAGGGGATAATTTCACCGGCGTTGATTTACTTTTTTGAGAAAGTTTCACAAATCTCAGCCATGATTGGCGGATGCGTGGGCGATTGCTCAAAGAGGTGATCATGAAAAGACTTGGGATAGCGGCGTTCGTGGCGGCGCTCATTTTTTCCGGCGCCGCCGGGGTCAGCCTGGCCGAAACCGCGACGCCGCCGGCAGCCAGCGAGGAAGCGGCGCATCCGGCCATCGAACCGGCCGCGCTCGAAATCCTCAAAGCGACCAGCGAAAAGCTCGCCTCTGCGAAGAGCATTTCCTTCCATGCGCTTGGCGCCTTCGACGTTCCGGCCCGCAACGGACAGCCGCTGTTCTATTTCTCCCGCTCCGAGGTGCTGCTCGCCCGTCCCAACAAGCTGCGCGTGATCGTTCCCGGCGACGGACCGCCCTCCGAGTTCTATTTCGACGGATCGACAGTCGCCGTGCTGACGCCGAGGGAGGATCTCATCGCCGTCGCCGCGGTTCCCGGCAATGTCGAGGAGATGCTCGGAAAGATCTACGAGAAGGCCGGCATCTATTTCCCCTTCGTCGATTTTCTCGTGTCCGACCCCTACAAGGCGCTGACCACTGGATTGACGAGCGCCTTCGTCATTGGCCAATCGACGCTTGTCGGCGGGACGACCACCGACGTGCTCTCGATCTCCGACGAGAATGTGCATCTTCAAATCTGGATCGGAGCCGAAGACAAGCTGCCGCGCCTGATCTGGGCGACCGACGCCGCCAGCGCCGACAAGCCCCGTCACATGGTTGAATTCTCCGACTGGAAGCTCAACGGCGATGTCGCCGGCGAATCCTTCGCCCCGAAGCGGACAGCGGCGACGAAGGAAATTCCCTTCGCGCGGCCAGAGGACGCCATTTCCAAGAGCGACGCCGGAAAGAAGCCCTGAGCGGGTTTTCAGTCGCGCGCGGCTTCGCTCCAAGCGTCGCAGGGCGCCTTCCCCATCAGGCTCGAAATTGCCTATCAAGCTCGACATTGAGGGTTTCAACATGAACCGCAGTTTGCTCACGGGCGCAGCCCTCCTGACCCTGGCGCTGGCCTTCGGCGCGCCCCAAAGGGCCGATGCCTTCCGCGGCGGCTTCGGCCCGGCCGGGGGCTTCCACGCCGGCGGCATCACCCCGGCTGGAGGCGCCTGGCATGCCGGCAGCTACGGCGGCGCGTGGCATGCCGGCGGCGTCACCGCCGGCGGGACCGGCTACCATGCGGGTGGCGTCGCGGGCGAGGGCTGGCATGGGGCCAGCGACTGGGGCGGCACCTGGCACGGCGACGGCTGGCACGCCGGCGGCTATTACGCCGGCGGCTTCCATGGTCCGGCCGTGGTCAACAGCTATTATGGCGGCGGCTGCTGGGGCTGCGGCGCCGCGGCCGTCGGCGCCGCCGCTGCGGCGACCGCCGTGGCGATCGGAAGCCTCGTCGCCACCGTTCCGGCGGGATGCCCTTACCAATACGTCAATAGCGTGAATTATTACGTCTGCGGCGGAACCTGGTACGAGCCCTATTATGGCGTCAACGGCCTCTACTATCGGGTCGTCCCGCCGCTCTGACAAAGCCTTGGGCGCCCCCGCCTCGCATCCCGCTCATCGTCAAGCATGATCGCGGATCGCGGCGATTTGCATTTGGGCGTTCGCGGGCATAGACAAGCCGGCGCGAGAACGAAAGGCAGGCGAGGCCGTTTTAAACCTGGACGGCCTCGGTGGAGCGATGCGGAACTACGCCAACCCGAGCAATTTCCTGCGGCTTACCGGCGTTCTGACGCCCTATCTCGCCGCGCTTACGGGCGTCCTGCTCTGCCTTGGCCTCTATCTCTCCTGGTTCGTCGCCCCGCCCGACTATCAGCAGGGCGAGACGGTTCGCATCATGTATCTGCATGTGCCCGCCGCCTGGATTTCGATGTGGATTTACATCGTGATGACCTCGGCGGCGCTCGGCACGCTGGTCTGGCGCCATCCGCTGGCCGATGCGGCGCAGAAGGCCGCCGCGCCGCTGGGCGCCGCTTTCACCTTCCTCTGTCTCGTCACCGGATCGCTTTGGGGCAAGCCGATGTGGGGCGCCTGGTGGGTCTGGGATGCGCGCCTGACCTCCGTGCTGGTCCTGTTTCTGATCTATCTCGCCCTTGTCGCGCTGTGGCGCACGATCGAGGATCCGGGCAAGGCCGCACGGGCCGCCGCGATTTTCACGCTCGTCGGCGCGATCAATATCCCGATCATCAAATTCTCCGTCGACTGGTGGAATACGCTGCATCAGCCGGCTTCCGTGTTTCGCCTTGGCGGCCCGGCGATCGCGGGTTCGATGCTCTGGCCGCTCCTCATTATGGCGCTGGCCTTCACGCTGCTCTTTGCGACGCTGCATCTGATGGCGATCCGTAATGAAATCCTGCGCCGGCGCCTGCGCCGTCTGTCCATTCTCGCGGCCGACGCCGCCGCCAGCGAATTTACGCCCGCCTCCACCCCCTTGGAGGCGGCGCGATGACCGCCGATCCGCATATTGGCTTCGTCGTCGCCGCCTATGCGATCGCCTTCATCATCGTCGCGGCGATGATTTTCGTGATTATGCGGGATTATCGGACGCTAAGGCGCGACCTCGCGCGTTTCCCGGGTCGCGGCGAGCGCGCCGCCGGCGGCGATGAGGGATCCTCATGACCGCGACCGAGCCGACCACCCAGCCCGATCTGCAGCCGGCCGCGCCCGCGCGGGCGAAAAAGCGCTCGCTCCTTGTTTTTCTGCCCTTGCTCCTGTTTGCCGCGCTCGCCGCGCTGTTCCTTTTGCGGTTGTTCGCGGGCGATGCCTCGCGCCTGCCTTCCGCGCTCGTCGGCAAGGAGGTTCCAACTTTCATGCTGGCCGGCGTCGAGGGCCTCAAGGGCGCCGATGGCCTCTCCGACAAGGAGCTGCGCCAGGGCCATGTGACCCTCGTCAACATCTTCGCCTCCTGGTGCGTGCCCTGCCGGGAGGAGCATCCGACATTGATGAAAATCGCGGCCAATGAGCCCCTGAAGGCGCTTGGCGTCAGCCTCGTCGGCATCGCCCAGAAGGATACGCCAGCCAACATCCGCGCGCTTCTCGGCGAGCAGGGCAACCCCTATGCGACCATCGGCGCCGACGAGAACGGCCGCGTCGGCATCGACCTCGGCGTCTACGGCGTGCCCGAAACCTTCGTCGTCACAGGCGACGGCAAGGTCGCCTATCGTTTCGTCGGGCCGCTCAGCGACGAATCTTTCGAGACGGAGCTGCTACCGGAGATCGAGAAAGCCGCGCGCTGAGGCGCCGGCAAGGTAAATGTGTT
This sequence comes from Methylocella sp., assembly GCA_052146775.1. Lineage (GTDB taxonomy): Bacteria > Pseudomonadota > Alphaproteobacteria > Rhizobiales > Beijerinckiaceae > Methylocapsa. The sequence continues at coordinate 8,459 of JBKQMI010000060.1, forward strand.
GACAACAGCAACACATTTGGTCGGATTCCGCGCATGAACGAGCGAGCGACGACGGCCGAGGTCAATATTCATTTGCGCGCCCGCGCACGGGATCGCAACCTCATCGATCAAGCGGCGGAACTCGTCGGCGCGAACCGCTCCCAATTCATGCTGGCCTCGGCTCTGAAAATTCCATGGAAATAGTCTCATTCTTGAAAGACTGGATCATTCCGATTGGAAGCGTATTGCTTTCGGTTTGGTTCGCTGCCTCGGCAAAAAAGGACTCTGAACGGGCACAGCAAACCCTTGAGCAAATCGACAAGGCGATAGAGGGCTGGCAACATGAAATTATGTCGGCGGCGACAGATATGTTGAATTCGATGCCCCAGATCGTTGCAGGAAAAGAAAAACTGGCAAGAGCAAAAGCGGCAGAAGTCGCCCTACAAACGCTCAAGGAAGCCTTGGGTAGGGACAGCTTCCCCGCTCAAAAACTTGAGTTGGTAAAGCAGATTGGTAAACTCGCTGAAATATCTATTAATGATCACAAGAACAATTCGTAAGTCCCATAAGCCCCATTATGGAACAACGCACACCGCTGCGCGTGAAACTTCTCTCAACCCTCTCGCCCCGTCAGCTTCAGCCAGTCCGCCTCGCTGATCGTCTCGACGCCAAGCTCCGCCGCCTTGGCGAGCTTTGATCCGGCGCCCGGCCCCGCCACGACGAGATCGGTTTTTTTCGAGACCGACGCCGCGACTTTTGCGCCTAACCGTTCCGCC
>JBKQMI010000061.1:0-5966 GCA_052146775.1 Methylocella sp.
AGCCATGTCTGACGTGCGCGCTCACCCCGATATTTTGCCGAAAGTCTGGGATCCTGAGAGCAAGGTTGGCGACATGCTGCGCGGGCTGCGCGGCCTTGTGGTCGGGATCGCCAATCATGACAGCATCGCGTTCGGCTGCGCGTCGAAGCTGCGCGGCTTCGGGGCCGAGCTGGCGGTGACCTATCTCAACGAGAAAGCCGAGCGCTTCGTCCGGCCGCTGGCCGAGGATCTCGGCGCCGAACTGATATTGCCGCTCGACGTCGAACAGCCGGGCCAGATGGAGGCCGTGTTCGAGCGTTTGGGGACGGAATGGGGCAAGCTGGACTTCGTCGTCCATTCGATCGCCTTCGCCCCGCGCGCCGATCTGCATGGCCGCGTGGTCGATTGCTCGCAGGGCGGCTTCCTGCAGGCGATGGCGGTGTCCTGCCATTCCTTCATCGCCATGGCGCGCCTCGCCGAGCCGCTGATGACCGAGGGCGGCGCGCTGCTGACGATGAGCTATTACGGCGCCGACAAGGTCGTCAACAACTACAACATGATGGGACCCGTGAAGGCGGCGCTTGAAGCCAGCGTGCGCTATCTCGCGGCCGAACTCGGCGAGAACGGCATCCGTGTCTTCGCGGTTTCGCCGGGCCCGTTGAAGACCCGCGCGTCGAGCGGCATCGCCGCTTTCGACGAATTGATCGACGACGCCGTCGCCCGCGCGCCCGCCCGCCGTCTCGTCGATATCGCCGAGGTCGGGCGCGCAGTCGCCTTCCTTGTGGGCGGCGCCGCATCGGGCATGACGGGCGATACGATTTACGTCGACGCCGGCCTGCATATCGTCGCGTGAAAGCAAGGCGTCTCCCTCCGTCAGTCGCGGCGTGCTTGCGATCGCGGCCGATCGCGTGACATCAGCGCAACGCCCGCTATGGCGTCTCGATAAAATGAAAAGAGGATCGCCGATGAACCAGATTCCGTCCCCGCCGCCAGCGGCCTCTGGCGCTCCGCTTGAACAGCTCGGCCTCAATGAGAAGGGCGAGCGCTTCGCGCAGCGCCTCTCGTCGTCGGCGGCGCTGTCGCAGTCGCTGTCGGCGCTCGGCGCCGAGCATGCGGAGCGCATCCGCGCTGCGACGGACGCCGCCAACAAGCACGCCGCGGCGGCGCTGCGCGATATCTGGTCGCAAAAGCGCGAAACAGCGGAGCTGATCAATGACTGGAGCGAATACGCGACCGATTTCGCCCAGCGCGTGGTTTTGTTCCTCGACATCATGCGCGAGGTCGGCAACACCTACAACGAGCGGCACGCCGCCGAGGACCGGCCGCCGGTCCTCGCCTATGACTACAACATCATCGTCGACGGCCGCTGCTTGCCGCGGCCGGTCAATTATCTGCTGATCGAAATCGTTCCGCCGCATGGCGTCGCGGTCGATCCGAAGGAGCGCCCTTATATAATCATCGACCCGCGCGCGGGCCATGGTCCGGGGATCGGCGGCTTCAAGTCAGACAGCGAGGTCGGCGTCGCGCTGGCGCACGGGCATCCGGTTTATTTCGTGATTTTCCTGCCCCAGCCGATGCCCGGCCAGACTTTGGCCGACGTCTGCGCCGCCGAGGGCGCTTTCGTGCGCGAGGTCGCGCTGCGCCATCCGGACGCGCCGAAGCCGGTTGTCATCGGCAATTGCCAGGGCGGCTGGGCGACGGCGCTCGTCGCCGCCTGCAATCCGCACGTCACCGGCCCGATCGTCCTCAATGGCGCGCCGATGAGCTACTGGGCCGGGACGCGCGGAAAGAACCCGTTGCGCTACATGGGCGGCCTGGCGTTCGGGGCGATGCCGGCGTTGCTGGCGTCCGATCTCGGCAATGGCCGGTTCGATGGCGCCGACCTCGTGCAGAACTTCGAAAAGATGAACCCCGGCAACACCAAGTGGATGAAATATTACACGGTGTTCGCCAATGTCGACACCGAGGGGCCGCGCTTCAAGGGCTTCGAGAAGTGGTGGTCGTCCTTTTACTTCATGAATGAATCGGAGATCCGCTGGATCGTCGAAAACCTCTTCATCGGCAACAAGCTGCAGCGCGGCGCCGCGGTGCTTGGCCGGCACGGCACGGTGGACTTGCGCGAAATCCGGGCGCCGATCATCGTCTTCGCCAGCAAGGGCGATGACATCACGCCGCCGCCGCAGGCGCTGAACTGGATCGCCGAGGTCTATGGCGACGAGCGCGAGATCCGCGCCCGCGGCCAGACCATCCTCTATATCGTGCATGAGGAGATCGGCCATCTGGGCATTTTCGTCTCCGCCAAGGTCGCCCGCAAGGAGCACGACCGGATCGTCACCACGCTCGACGCCGTGGAGGCGCTGGCGCCTGGCCTCTACGAGATGCACATTGAAAAAATCATCGCCGACGGCGCCGAGCCCCGCTACGTCGTCAGCTTCGAGGAGCGGACCATCGCCGACCTTGAGGCCTTCGACGACGGCAAGGACGACGAAGCGGCCTTCGCGGTGGTCGCCCGGATGTCGGAAGCCTGGGTCGACGCTTACGAGATGACGCTGCGCCCGCTGGTTCAGGCGCTGGTGACGCCCGCCTTCGCGGAGGCGATGGTGAAGAGCCATCCGCTGCGGCTGCGCCGCACCCTGCTGTCGGACCGCAATCCGCTGACGCGGCCGATCGCGCCGCTCGCGGAGGCCGCCCGCACGGCGCGGAAGCCAGCGGCGCCCGCCAATCCGTTCCTCAAGACCGAGAAGCTCATCGCGGCCATGATCGGGCAGACGATGGATTTCTGGCGCGATGTGAAGAGCGCGACCGATGAACTCACATTCTTCAGCATCTACGCCAATCCATTCCTGGCGAGGCTCGCCAGAACGGAAACCGCCGAGCCCAGCGTCGGCCTCGATGCGACGCTGCGCGAACAGCCCGCCGTGCGCGAGGCCATGCGCGATATCGCGCGCGGCGGCTATGCCGAGGCGGTTCTTCGCATGCTGATCCTGATGGCCCGCTCGCGGGGCGCGGTGCGTCAGTCCCGGCTGGAGCGCTCGAACGAGATCCTGCAGAACGCCGAGCCGTTCAAGAGCCTCGGCGACGAGGAGCGCTCAAGGATCATCCATCGGCAGACGCTGGTCATCGATTTCGAGCCCGAGCAGGCGATCGCGACGCTGCCGGTCCTGCTGCCGCAGACCGAGGAGCGCGCGCGCGCAATCGCCCTCGTCGAGGAAATCGCCGGCGAAGCGACCGAAATGAGCGAACCCACCGTCAAGATGCTCGCGCGCCTGCGTCAGGCGCTCGACTTGCCGCCGAACGGGGCCCCGCCGACATTCGCCGAGGCCGCGCCGCAGCCGCGGACGCTCGAGGCGGCCAAGCCTTTTTTTGAGAGCGAGGCCCAGTCATGATTCACGCCAGCAGGCTGTTCTCCGATCTCGCGGTCGGCGATGTCGCGACGATCACGCGCGTCGTCGCGCCGGACGATCTTTACGTGTTCGCCCATGTCAGCGGCAATCTCAACCCGGCCAATCTGCCGGGATCCGCGCGCGATGACGACGACATGGCTGCGTCGGCGCCCTCGATGTGGATCGGCTCGCTGTTCTCGGCGGTGCTCGGCAATCTTTTGCCGGGGCCCGGCACCCTTTATGAAGCGCAGACCCTGCGTTTCCACGCCCGCGCTCATGTCGGCGATCTCCTGACAATATCGGTGAAGGTCGTAGAGCTGCGCCCGCCGCGCACGGTCGTGCTTGAGACGAAGGTCGAGCGCGATGGCGAATTGATCGCCGACGGCGCGGCCGAAGTTCTCGCCCCGACGATGCGCGCCGTGTCCGACGATTCAGCATTGCCGGCGCTGACGGTGCAGCGCCACCGTCACGTCGCGCGGCTGCTGGCCGCCTGCGAACATCTGCCGGCGATGCCGACCGCCGTCGTCGCCCCCGACGAGGAGAATGCGCTGCTCGGCGCCCTGGCCGGCGCCCGCGACGGGCTGATCGTTCCGATCCTTATCGGCGACGCGGCGAAAATCCGGGCTGTCGCCAAAAGCTGCGGCGCCGACCTTTCCGGCGTCGCGATCGAGGATCTGCCGAGCCATGATGCGGCGGCCGCGCGGGCGGTCGAACTCGTTCATCAGGGCAAAGCGACGGCCGTGATGAAGGGCAACCTGCACACCGACGAATTGCTGCGCCATGTCGTGAAATCGCAAGGGGGGCTGCGCATCGGCCGGCGCATCAGCCATGTCTTCGTGATGGATGCACCTTCGCTGCCCGAACTGCTGCTGGTTACGGACGCCGCGATCAATATCGCGCCGACGCTGGAGGAGAAGGTCGACATCGTGCAGAACGCGATCGACCTTGGGATCGCGCTTGGCGTTGCGACGCCGAAAGTCGGCATATTGTCGGCGGTCGAGACGGTGAACCCGAAGATTCAGTCGACGCTCGATGCGGCGGCGCTGTCCAAGATGAGCGAGCGCGGCCAGATTCATGGCGGCGTCGTCGATGGGCCGCTGGCCATGGACAATGCGCTCAGCCTGTCGGCGGCGCGGACCAAAGGGCTGCACTCCCTCGTCGCCGGGCGCGCCGATATTCTGGTCGCGCCCAACCTGGAGGCCGGCAATATCCTCGCCAAGGAGCTGACCTATGCGGCGCAGGCGCAGGGCGCGGGGCTGGTGCTCGGCGCCAAGGTCCCGGTGCTGCTGACGAGCCGCGCGGACGATGAAGCCGCGCGGCTGTTCTCCTGCGCGGTCGCCGTGCTCTACGCCCATTGGCAGGCGACCGGCGAAAGCGCGGTCAAGCCCGGGGTCTCTCCCACAGCCGCGCCGGCAGCCTCTCCCGCCGCTGCGCCAGGGGCCGCCCAATGAGCCGCTGCGTCATCACTCTCAACGCGGGCTCCTCCTCGATCAAATTCGCGCTGTTCGAGGCGGCCGGCTCCGCGAAGGACGCGGCGCCGACGCCGCTGGCGATCGGCCTCGCCGAAATGATCGGCATCGAGCGGCGCCTCACCATTCGCGACGGCGCCGGCGCGAAAATCCACGAAGCGACCCGCGCCGAGACGCCCGGCGCGCCGTTCCACGCCGAGGCGCTGCGCCGCATCCTCGCCTGGCGCGAGAAGGCCTTCCCGAACGCCGAGGTCGTCGCCGCCGGGCATCGCGTCGTCCATGGCGGCGTTTATTTCACCACGCCCGTGATCGTCTCCAACGAGGCGCTACGCCGCCTCGAAGAGCTGATTCCGCTCGCGCCGCTGCATCAGCCGCATAACATCGCGGGGATCCTCGCCGCGCGCGAGGCCTGGCCGCATGTCGAGCAGATCGCCTGCTTCGATACCGCCTTCCACCGCAACCATCCCTTCGTCAATGACGTCTTCGCGCTGCCGCGCCGCTTTTATGACGAGGGCGTGCGGCGCTATGGTTTTCACGGCCTCTCCTATGAATATATCGTCCACAGGCTGCGCGAGATCGCGCCGCTTTACGCGGCCGGACGAGTGGTCGTCGCCCATCTTGGCAATGGCGCCTCCATGTGCGCGATCCGCGACGGCCACTCGATCGCAAGCTCGATGGGCTTCACGGCGCTCGATGGATTGCCGATGGGCACGCGCTGCGGCCAGCTCGATCCCGGCGTCGTGCTGTATCTGATGCAGGAAAAGAAGATGTCCGCGGAGGCGATCGCCGATCTGCTCTATCGCGAATCCGGACTTAAAGGTCTCTCCGGCGTCTCCAACGACATGCGCGACCTTGAGGCCTCGGACCGGCCGGAGGCGCAGCAGGCGATCGAATATTTTGTGTTCCGCATCCGCCGCGAACTCGGCGGTCTCGCCGCGGTGCTGGAGGGCGTCGACGCCATCGTCTTCTGCGGCGGCATCGGCGAGCACGCCTGGCGCGTGCGCGAGCAGGTGCTGGAAGGCATGGAATGGATCGGCGTCGAACTCGACCGCACCGCCAACCGCGCCAGCGCCGGGATCATATCGTCGGCGCGCTCGCGCACGCGGGTGTTCGTCATTCCGACCGACGAGGAGGC
>JBKQMI010000062.1:0-3748 GCA_052146775.1 Methylocella sp.
GTTAAATTCAGCCCATACCATAGAATAGTTCCTGCCCTTATAGAGAGTATTTCTCTGTTCGGCCCACGCGGCGCTTTAATATGGCGATATAATATAAAGAACGCTGCCCCGTCGCGCCAGCACAACCGACATGGGAGCAAGATCAAAGTCAAGTTAGGATTTTGTGATTCTGACGGCGAGCCGATTGGCCGCGTGTCGGCGCCGCGTCAATGCGCCATGAAGACCGGAAGATTGGTCTCGGCCAGGATCTCGCTGGTGACCTTGCCAAAAATGAGCTGGCGCAGCCGGCTTCGCGTATATCCGCCCTTGATGAGAAGATCCGCGCCGAGGACGGCGGCGGTCTCGAGCAGCGCGGCGGCGGGCGAACTCGCCGCTTCGCCGACAAGACCGACTCGCGCCGGAACGCCATGCCTGCGCAGGCTCTTCGCCACCTGTTCGTCGCTTGGACCCGGCAGCGCGGGACCTGGCACGGTCAGAATGACGACATCCTGCGCGCGCATCAGCAGCGGCATGGCGAATGCGATGCTGCGCGCCGTATCGGTGGTGCCATTCCAGGCGATCGCGATGCGCTCGCCGAGCGTCGCAGGCGGTTGTGGCGGCGCGATCAGAACCGGCCGGCCGCTTTCGAAGAGGACAGCCTCAAGGGTTGATTTGCGCGGCAGCCGCGGTCCAGGCCCAGGCCTGCCGACGGCGATGACATCGAAGACGCGGCCATATTCGCCGACTCCGGTGTCCGATATGAGGGCCTCCCCGCTCCAGCCGTATGTTGGCCGGTCCAGATCCCCGCGTGCGCGCTCGACCCGATGCGCCGCCATGAAGGCCTCGAACAGCCCGCGGCTATGGTCGACGAAATCGCGCCGCGTCCGGTCGTCGAGGACCACCCCGCTCAAGGCGAAATCGGCGGCGACGAATTCGGCGATATCGGGGCCGACCGCCACGCCCTCGATATAGCTGTTGAAGGTCCGCGCCAGCATCACGGCGATCTGCATCGCCGCATCCATCAGGGCATGGTCCTCGACCGGCATCAGAATCGATTTCATGGCGAGGTCCCGGCGCAACTGAAACAGATAAGGGCGATGTGGACCGGGTCGCCCGCCGGCCGGTCGTCGAGGATGAACGCGGGCGGCGGCTGACGGCGATCAGGGCGCCGCCGCTGATGATTGTCCGATTTCGCGACGTCGGACAACCATAGGGGTCATTTTCCGTCCGCGCCATGACGTCAATGCCGAGAAACGGCGGTTTAAAAGAATATTCATCATATCTTTAATGTTAAATGATGACTGCCTTTACGTAATAGTCATTGCGCCCCTACGGTACAGATCAAGGCTTTTCTACGGCGAAATTAAGTCGCCCCGAACAGCAGGGTCGGTCGACCTCAACAGAAGGGCACGTCATGGGCGCGGTCACATCCCTTACGGCGGCGCGCAAACAGCGCGTCGATCCGCTTGAGAGCAACATCGAAAAGCTTCTTCGTGAGGCGCGCCTCAAGCTGATCGAAACGGGAACGCGGAACCGCCTCGTCCACACGCCGCGCGGCGCCAAACGGACGCGATGCCTGCCGATCGTTGGCGCGCGGCCGGACGCCGTCTTCGCCAATCTCGCCCGAGAAAAGAAGCTGCTTCGCTTCCTCGCCGCCAATGGCCTCGACGAGGCCGCGCCCGAAGCCTCGGGCGAGAAAATCGCGCGCCTCGTGAGGGAGCCGGATCAAATAGGGGGCAGGTCAAGCCATGCGAACCGCAACGGATTGCAGACGATGCTCGCGCCTGAGTTTCTGCAAAAGCGCCTTCACGCGATTTATCGCGACGCCAGGACCGCCGAAGAGGAGCGCGGCGTCAACATTCTCTTTCTCGCTCTCGGGTTTTTGCGCTGGTACGAGGACGAGCGGTCCGATGCGCTGCGCGAAGCGCCCCTCATCCTGTTGCCGATATCGCTGGTGCGCGACGGCAAGCGATCGACGTTCGACCTTGGCTTTCGCGACGACGACATTGCTTCGAACCAGGCCCTGCAGGAGCGTCTGCGCGGTGATTTCGGCATCGGCCTTCCCGACGTTCCGGAAACGGACAGCTGGCTGCCGAGCCTCTATTTCAGCGCCGTGGCGGCGGCGATCTCGTCGAAGCGCCGCTGGTCGATCGATACCGAAGGCGTCGAACTCGGCTTCTATTCGTCGTCGAAATTTCTGATCATGCGCGATCTCGAGCCCGCCAACTGGCCGGGCAACGCGCTGGCGGAACACCCGCTGGTGCGCGGCCTGCTCTTTGAAGGGCTCGCCAGCGCACCGCCGCTGCTGCCCGACGACGCCAGACTCGACGCGATTTTACAGCCGGCCGACCTTGTTCACGTCGTCGACGCGGATTCATCGCAAACGCGCGTCATCGAAAGCGTGCGCGCCGGCCGCAATCTCATTGTCCACGGACCGCCCGGAACCGGCAAATCGCAAACGATCACGAACATGATCGCCGCCGCCGTGCATGCCGGCAAATCGGTTCTTTTCGTCGCCGAGAAAATGGCGGCCCTGAATGTCGTCCACGATCGCCTCCGCGCGGCCGGCCTTGAAGAACTCTGCCTCGAACTCCACAGCAACACGGCGAACAAGCGGCTGGTCGCGGACCGGCTCGACAGGACGCTGCAATCGACCGCCGACTTCCACCTCGACGATGCCGAGGTCGCCGACGAGTTGAAGACCGCGCGCGACGCCTTGAACCGTGTCGCCAGCCGCCTGCACGCTCCGATCGGACAGACCGGGATGACGCCCTATCAGGCGCTCTCGATTCAAATCGCCGCGATGAGCCGCCAGATCACGCCGGACATCAGCCTCGTCGAAGCCGCGGCGAGATGGACGCGCGAGGATTACGATGAAAGGGCGCGGCGCGTCGAGCGGCTCGCCGATCTCACCGCGCGGACAGGTCCGCTCCATCGCCATGTGTTCTATGGCGTCGGGCGGATGGCCCTGCAGCCAGCCGATTTCCAGCGTCTCGCGCATCGGCTCCAGAGCCTTGCCGATGAGTCCGCGGCGCTGGCCGCGAATGCGACCGAGATCGCGCGATATCTCGGCCTGCAGCTAAAGCCGACAATTTCCGGCGTCAAGACTCTCATCTTGTTGCTGCGGGCGACAGCCGCGATTCCGCGCGAAGGGATCGCGATCGCCGCCGCCGTCGCCAAAACGCAGGCGCCGCAACGAATCATCGACGCCGCGGCGAAAGGCGTCGAGTGGCGCCGCCGGCGGGCGCGCTGCGCCAAATCCTTCGAGCCGCGGGTCTGGCGGACGCCGCTTGCGCGCCTGCGCCCAGCCCTCGCCAAAGGCGTCGCGTTCTGGCCGGCGCGATTCACCGGGTCCTATCGCGAAGCCGACCGTCTGCTGCGCAGCCTCGCATCGGCGCCTTTGCCAAGACGCCCGAGTCAACGCCTCGCGCTGCTCGATGCGCTCCTGACCGGGCAGGCGCTGTCCTCGGCGCTCGAGATCGAATCGCATTTTCTCGCCCCTCTTCTCGGCGACGCGTGGCGCGGCGCGGCAACCGATTTTGCGCTCCTGCACAAGATCGCGCAGACCATCAAGGCGCTCGCCGCTTTTGACGCCGATCTCGACTTCGGCCGCGTCATCGATCTCGCGCGCGAGGGCGTCGCCGCCAGCTTCGCCGATGGTTTCGAAAGCCGTCTTGCTTCGGTCGGCCAGTCGCTGACCGGCGCCATTCAGGCGCTCGACCTCGACGTCGCCGCGATCTTCGGGGTGACGTCGATCGCGGCGATCGAC
>JBKQMI010000063.1:0-8664 GCA_052146775.1 Methylocella sp.
TCGAGGCGACTATCGCGACGATGGCGCGCATTCCGCCCAAAACCGTATCGAAGGACGACGCCGAGGTTCTCGAACATCTCACCGAGACGCTGGAGCGGGTGGTCTATGGCCAGAACAAGGCCATCGAAGCTTTGACGTCGGCGATCAAGCTCGCCCGCGCTGGGCTGCGCGACGGCGAAAAGCCGATCGGCAGCTATCTCTTCTCGGGCCCGACCGGCGTCGGCAAGACGGAGGTCGCGCGCCAGCTCGCCGTCAGCCTCGGCGTCGAGCTGATCCGCTTCGACATGTCGGAATATATGGAGCGCCACACGGTGTCGCGGCTGATCGGCGCGCCGCCCGGCTATGTCGGCTTCGATCAGGGCGGCTTGCTCACCGATTCGATCGATCAGCATCCCCATTGCGTGCTGCTTCTCGACGAGATCGAAAAGGCCCATCCCGATCTCTACAACATCCTGTTGCAGGTCATGGATCACGGCAAGCTCACCGACCATAGCGGCAAGCAGGTCGATTTCCGCAACGTCATATTGATCATGACGACCAATGCCGGCGCCGCCGACATGCAGCGGGCCTCGTTCGGCTTTACGCGCGGCAAACGCGAGGGCGAGGACGTCGAGGCGATCAACAGGATGTTTGCCCCCGAGTTCCGCAATCGGCTCGACGCCGTCGTGACCTTCGGGCACTTGCCGCATGACGTCATCATCAAGGTCGTCGACAAGTTCATCATGCAGCTTGAGGCGCAGCTCGCGGACCGTAACGTCACGATCGAACTGGCCGACGACGCCCGCGCCTGGCTAGTCGAAAATGGCTATGACGAACAGATGGGCGCGCGGCCCATGGCGCGCGTGATCCAGCAAACGATCAAGACGCCGCTCGCCGACGAGGTTCTGTTCGGTCGTCTCAAAAATGGCGGCGCGGTGCGCGTCGTCGTCATCGAGGAGGACGGCGTCAAGAAACTCGGCTTCGTCTTCCCCGAAGGTCCGATCCTGCCGCGTCCGGAGCGCGACATCGTCGAGGCCAGCAAGAAGCGCGTCAGGGCGGAGCCGGAGGTGCGCCGCGCCAAGGCCCGGCGCCTGAAGGAGGGCGAAGGCGAGGATGACGAGTCCTTTGGCGGCGACGATGACGAAGCGGAGCCCTTCGGCGCCGCCGACGAGTCCGATACGAAGCACTGAGGCCGGCGCCTGAATGGCGGCTGAGCGATCACGGGAAAAGGCCGCGGCGGAGTCGCGGCCTTTTTCATTGCATCCGTCCGGTTCAGCCCGCGTCGAGCGCGGCGACGATCTTCTCGCGAAAGGCGGCCAGCGTTTCGGGCTTCTCCATGATTCCGCTGTGCGGTCGCAGCGGGACCCCGGTCCAGCGCGGCACGATGTGGAAATGCAGGTGGAAAACCGTCTGGCCGCCGGCGGGTTCGTTGAACTGGAGGATGGTCACGCCATCGGCGTCGAGTGCCCTCTTGACGGCGCGGGCGATCTTTCGCAGGCGAGGCATGAGCGCAGAGAGAACATCCGGATCGACGTCTAAAATATTGCGCGCGGGCGACTTCGGGAGGACCAGCACATGGCCGTCGGCCTGCGGCATCACATCCATGATGGCGAGGGCGACATCGTCCTCATAGACCCTGCAGCAGGGGATTTCGCCGCGCAGGATTTTGGCGAAGATATTGCTGTCATCGTAGGCCGGCTCCGCCATCGCGCAAACTCCCTCCAAAGCATTTTCAAGCGAATCGCGGATGCCTCGCTTTGGCTGCCGCTCTTCTCGGTTCCGAGCGAGGCTTGATTAGGCAAGGCTCATGGCGAGGGTCAAGGCGCCTCCGCCGCAATCCCTTCCATCAGGTCCCCTTCCGGAAGGGCGTGAACTCGGCCAATTGCTCCAGCGCCGCGTCGGCGTGAATGCGCTCTTTTTGGAGATATTCGTCGATCGCCCGCGCGAATCGCGGGTCGGCGATCTCATGCGCCGAATAGGTCGCGACCGGTCCATAGCCGCGCGCGAGCTTGTGCTCCCCCTGCGCCCCTGCCTCGACGCGGCTCAAGCCCCGGGCGATGGCGAATTCGATCGCCTGGTAATAGCAAACCTCGAAATGCAGGAATGGGTGATCCTCGATCGCGCCCCAATTGCGGCCATAGAGCGCATCGCGCCCGATGAAATTAATCGCCCCCGCAATGTAGCGGCCGCCCCGCCTCGCCATGACGAGCAGGATGTGGTCGGCCATCGATGCGCCGATGGCGGAAAAAAAGGCGCGCGTCAGATAGGGCGTCCCCCATTTGCGCGCGCCGGTGTCCACATAAAATTGGAAGAATGCATCCCAATGTGCTTCGGTGATGTCGGCGCCGGTCAGCGTTTCGATCTCGACGCCGTTCGCTAGCGCCTCCTTGCGTTCGCGCCGGATCATCTTGCGCTTGCGAGACGCAAGATCGTTCAGGAACGCTTCGAAATCCGCGTAGCCTCTGTTGAGAAAATGGAATTGCTGATCGGTCCGCTGGAGGAAACCGGCGGAGCCGAGCGCATTCCAGTCGGACTCAGTCGGGAAGGTGATGTGGATCGAGGAGGCGTTCGTCTTTTCCCGCAGGGCCCGAAGGCCGGCAATGAGCATTTGCCGCGCGGCTTCGCCATGGCCAGGGGCCACAAGCAGCCGCCGCCCCGTGGCGGGCGTGAAGGGCACGGCGACCTGAAGCTTCGGATAATAGTCGAGGCCGTTGCGCTGATAGGCGTCGGCCCAGCCAAAGTCGAAGACATATTCGCCCATGGAATGGGTTTTGAGATAGGTGGGCGCGGCCGCCGCCAGACGCCCGTCGGCGGTCCTGACGAGAACATGGGCGCTGGACCAGCCGGCCCGGGGCGAGACCGACCTCGAGGTCTCCAGCGCGTTCAGGAAGGCGTGCGTCAGGAAGGGATTGAAGCGTTCGCCATCGATGCTCTCCGCGCCGCTGTTCGGCGCGTCGGATTGAGCCGATGGATTGGCGCAGGCGTCCCACTGCGCCGCGTCGATCCGGCCGAGCGAGGTCGCGATCTCGACCTTATAAGGCTGAGGCATGGTAAGGCTGGGGCATGGCGGCGAATCCGGCTCGTGATGCGCTCTCGCAGTTGCGAAAGGTGGCGCGATTTCGGGCGCGGGGTCAAGACGCGAGGCGCGTCTTTTCATCGCCCCCTCCGCGCCAGCGCGGCGATCGCCGCCTCCGTCGCCTCGACGCCGGTGAAATAAGCCCCGTGCGCGGTCGAGAAACTGTGCTTCGAGCAGGCTTCGCCGGCGAAGAACAGCCTTTCATCGACAGGCGCCGCGAGCGTTGCGCGGGCGTCCGAATGGCCGGGCAGGGCGTGGGAATAAGCCCCCCGCGCCCACGGATCGCTGGCCCAGGCCGTCTCGCTCAGCGGGGCGAGGCGCGCGGCGAAACCGCTTCCGAACAGGCGGGCGAGTTCGCCGCGCGCGAAATCGAAGAAAGCCCCGGCGCCGCTTCTTTCCAGTTCATAAGCGAGGCGTCCGCCAAAAAATCCCTCGATCAGCGATCTGCCGAAGGGGCGCAGATGATAGCTTCCGGTCGCGCTCGCATCGGGATCGCCGAAGAGATGCCCGCCGGCCGGCAGGTCCGGCGCATCGACGCTCATGATGAGCTTGTTCGCGTGGCCGAGCGGCAGGACGGCGGCGGCGCTGATTTTTTCCGGCAGCGCTGGGCTGAACGCGATGGTCTCGGCGGCGATCAAAGGCGGCGGAACGGTCACGATCACGGCCTGCGCCGTCACGCGCCCCTGCGAGGTTTCGAGCGCGACCGCCGCGCCGGCATGGTCGACGAGCGTAACGGCGCAGCCGAGGCGAATGGGAAGACCCGCGCCAAAGGCCGCGATCGCCGCGCCATAGCCCTCAGTGACGCGCCAGTTGACGTGGGTGTCGTCGTAGCGCTTCCAGTCCGTCACCGAGACGAGGTTGAGTTCGGCGCCATTCATATAGGCGCTCTCGGCGTCGAGGAGCGGGTTCCAGCGGCATCCAGGTTCAAGCAGGCGCGCCGCCGGAAAATCGCCTTTTTCGGGGTGGGCGGCGTCGAGGCGGGTGAAAAACGCGTCCGACGCAGCGTTGAAAGCGGCCTGGTCTTGCCTGCTGAATCCAATATCGAGGCTTTGCCGGGTCCAAACCGGCGCCGTCTTGTCGATGGTGAATCCAAGGTCGGCGGCGATCCGCGTCCACGGGTTGCAATCGGCCGAATGAAGCCAGCCGCAGCCGAGATCGAGCGGAAACCCGCCTGCGGCTTGCGTGTAAGCCCGGCCTCCGATGCGCTCTCGGGCCTCCAGAACGACGAACGACAGAGGCGAGGCCGCGAGCCGCTTGCCGGCGGCCAAGCCGGCGGCTCCTGCGCCGACCACGACGATGTCGAAATCGCTGGGCGTTTTTGTCATGGCGCCTCCGGTTCGGGCGTTCAAACGGATCGCGGACTCTCGGCCTAAGGGCGCAAAAGTCTATCGCTTGCAACATAGCGCCGACATGCGACAACATATTGCCGCGCTCAAGCGGCTCCATCCGACATGCCGGCGTCAGGCGAGGCGAGCTTCAGAGCGGAGAGACTATGGCGCTTTTTCTTCCCACCCTAACGCATGATCCGGTCCGAAAGCTGCATGGCTGTTCGGCCTCACGCCCCAGTTCGAGAGCGAGGGCCGCATGACGAGCATCTGGATCACGAAAACGGTCGCCGAGCTTAAAGTTGAGGCGCATGAAGCGGAGTTCGGCTCCGAATCGCCCAATCTGCGGCGCACGCTGTCGCTTGCGAGCCTGATTTCGCTGGGCATCGGCTGCGTCATCGGCGCCGGCATCTTCGTTCTGACGGGGCACGCCGCCGCGGCTTACGCAGGGCCGGCGATCAGCCTCTCCTTCGTTCTCGCAGGCGTCGTCTGCGCACTCGCTGGACTCTGCTACGCCGAGATGGCCTCGACCGTTCCGGTGGCGGGCAGCGCATATACCTACGCCTACGCCACCATGGGCGAGTTCATCGCCTGGATCATCGGCTGGGATCTTTTGCTCGAATACGCCTTTGGCGCCACCACCGTCGCGATCGGCTGGTCTGGCTATGTCGTGAGCTTTCTGCACGGCCTCCGCATCGAGGTGCCGGCGGCGCTGGCGGGCGCGCCATTTTCCTTCGATCCGGCGAGCGGCCATTGGGCGCGAACGGACGCGGTGGTCAACGCGCCGGCGGTTTTCATCATCCTCGCATTGACGGCTCTGCTCGTCGTCGGGATCAATGAATCGGCAAAGGTCAATAATGTCATCGTCGCCATCAAGCTGGCGATCATCGTCGCATTCATCCTCGCCGGGGTCTCGTCCTTCAGCACGGCGAACTGGGTGACGGTGAACAACCCGGCCGGCGCCTTCATTCCGCCGAACGCCGGACCTGGCCAATATGGGTGGAGCGGAATCCTTCGCGGCGCGGCGGTCGTGTTCTTCGCCTACATCGGCTTCGACGCGGTCTCGACGGCGGCGCAGGAAGCCAGGAACCCACAGCGCGACATGCCGCTCAGCATTCTGGGATCTCTGTTCATCTGCACCATTCTCTATGTGCTGGTCAGCGTCGTCATCACTGGGATCGTTCCTTTCGATCGCTTGAGCGTTCCCGACCCGATCGCCCTCGGCGTCGACGTGATTGGACTTGGATGGCTTTCGACCGTGATCAAATTCGGCGCCATCCTTGGACTGAGTTCGGTCGTTCTCGTGCTGCTGCTTGGCCAGTCCCGCGTTCTTTATTCAATCGCGCGCGACGGATTGCTGCCGCCGATCGCGGCGAAGGTGCATCCGCGTTTTCGCACGCCTTACCTCACGACGCTGTTCACGGGGAGCATCGTCGCGATCTTGTCGGGGCTGCTGCCGATCGGCCTTGTCGGCGAACTGGTCAGCATCGGCACGCTGTTCGCTTTTACGGTAGTTTGTCTTGGCGTTCTCGTTCTGCGCTTCACGCACCCGGAGATCCAGCGTCCGTTCAAGGCGCCTTTGATCGCTATCGTCGCTCCGCTTGGGGCCGCCTCCGCCGTCTTGCTGATGCTCGGCCTTCCCGGCGACACCTGGATACGGTTCGCCGTATGGCTGGCGATCGGTCTCGCCATTTACTTTTCATATGGCCGCAAACATAGCCGCCTCGCGCAAGCTCGCGGTGGCGAATAGCAAGGGTCAGGGCGCGGCGCCCGCGAGCCAGCGCAGGCGATCGAGCGCGCCTTGTAGAATATAGGCTGCGGCCATCCGATCGACTACTTCGGCGCGCTTGGCCCGCGAGGCGTCCTGCTCGATCAGCGAGCGGGTCACCGCGGCGGTGGACAGGCGTTCGTCCCAATAGACGAACGGGCGCGGGAGGAGTGCGCCGAGGTTGCGCACGAACGCGCGGGTCGCCTGTACGCGCGCGCCCTCGGAGCCATCCATGTTGAGGGGCAGGCCGATGACCAGCGCCGCGGCGTCGAACTGATCGGCGAGTGCGACCAGCCGCGCGGCGTCCGCCGTGAATTTGGTGCGCCTGATGGTCTCCAGCGGCGTTGCGATGCGCCGCTCGACGTCCGACAACGCGAGGCCGATCGTCTTTGTCCCGAGGTCGACCCCGATGAGGCGCTGGCGCGCGCCGATGCGCGGCGGCAGATCGACGATATCGAGGATTTCCACGGCCATTCAGTCTCGAAATCTCATCATGCGGTCATGGGGTGGCGGAGACTGGCGGGCCGGGGGCCGCCGTCAACGAGCCGCTTTTGAAAAACATGAAGGCGACGATATTGATGAGCACCAGAAGACCCGCGAAAACGCCGGCCATCCAGACCATGATCGTTCGCTGCGCGGCGACGGCGCGGCTTTGCGCCACCTGGGCGGGAACGCTTACGATTTGCGTCCCGATCACGTCATTGAGGCGCCAGCCAAAACCATTGGCGGAGCCATATTGTTTCAGCAGTTCCGGGGGCGCATTGTCGGCGACGCCATGGCAGGTCAGGCAACTGCCATCGTTAACCCGGATCGGCGTGCTGATGTAGAGCGCCGGTCCGCTCGGCGTTTCGCGGCGGCCGCCGAATTCCGTCTTCGACGCATTGTTGCGGAACATCTCGATAATGTCGGCTTCCCAGTCGGAACTGCGGTCGCGCAGATTGGTTGGATTGAGCGCGGCCTCCTTATACGCATAGTCCGGATATTGCTGACGAAAGATATTGAACGCCTCGGTCGCGGCGTAGGCGGGAATGGTTTGCGGCAGGAACCGCCGCTCCGTCGGCTGAGGCCGCTCTTGCCGCGCGGTTTCGACCACGCGCGTCGTCGCAGCCTGGAGCGCCTGCTGTTCGTGCGCCGTCGGAAGCTGCAGAACGGCCTTTTGCATTGCGGCCGGAAGGTGGACGTCGAGGATCTGATGAACGGTTTCGGTTCCCTGCTCGATCTCCGTCTGCTGGCGACGCAGCAGCGGAGCGATCTCAGCTGTCGTATAAGCGCGCAGCGCCTGAGCCGTCTCGAGCATGACGCGCGCTTTGTCCATGACCTCCTGCTCGGCGTTGGCGGAGAGCTGTAGCCAGACAATGTAGCTGGCGGCGCAGAAAGCCGCTACGAACAAGGGAAGGCAAAACAAATTGAATTTCGCGATGAAATGAAGCTCTTTTACGATCTTCGTGATGTTGATTTCGAGCTGGAATAAAAGCAGATTCACTTTGAGAACTGTCTGCATGGCTTAAACCGTCACCTTTTTCTTATTTGATCCAGTTCTTATTCGATCCTGGCGGCCGGTCCGGCTCTTCGTTATCGGGGCGAAACTTGACTCTTGTCGCCCATTCGCCAAGACGCAAGCGCCAGGACGCAACCACAAAGACGCCGGGCTGGTTTTCCGGCGGCGGCGGTGACCGACCGGTTCGGCGAAGCCGGCGCGTGGATCTCTCAGAGAAATCGGCGGTGGCGGGTGCGACGCACGGGTCCCCAATCGCACGCGGCTTGGGCGTTGCCCGGTCGCGGCGCGAAGGCGAACCTCGGACTGCGCCTCGATCAGGCTGCCGCTTCGATTGATCGCCTCGACGCGTTAACGGATACAATTCATGATGCTCTGCGTCAGGCTTCCAGAGCTTCCTCCAATTCGCCAGGAGACTTCAAGATGAAAGTGATTTGGCTCGGCCATTCGGCCTTTCGAATCGAGCTGCCGGGAGCGATCATCCTGATCGATCCGTTCCTCAGCGGCAATCCGAAATTCACCGGGACCGTCGAGCAGGCGTCTAAGGGCGCGACCCATATCGTCCTCACACACGGCCATGACGATCATATCGGCGACGCGGCCGACATCGCGAGCGCGACGGGCGCGCAAATCGTGGCAAATTTCGAAATCTGCATGTTCCTGCACGGGCAGGGCGCCGAAAACATCAACCCCGGCAACACCGGCGGTTCGATCGATTGCGGCGCCTTCTCGGTCAGCCTGACCCAGGCGCTTCATTCATCAGGCACGGTCTTCAACGGCCAGTCCATCTACCTCGGCAACCCCAATGGGATCGTCATAAAGCCGAAAGAGGGACCGGTCCTTTATCACATGGGAGACACGGATATTTTCTCGGACATGGCGCTCATCGCCGAGATCCACCAGCCGAAAATCGGCATCATCCCGGTCGGCGATCGCTTCACCATGGACGGCGGGACGGCGGCGCTCGCGGCGAGGCGCTTTTTCCGCTTCGAGGCCGTTGTGCCCTGCCACTACGGGACGT
>JBKQMI010000064.1:0-4733 GCA_052146775.1 Methylocella sp.
TGGCTCACTCGCGCGGACCCGGCTTCAGCCGCGAAAGATCGAAGCCCTCGATATCCTGCAAAAGCTCGACGAAGGCGGTCGCGCCGTAATCGGCGCAGGCTTCGCCCTTGCCCGCGGTGGCGGCGAGCGCGTCGCCCATCGCGCCCGATTCCGACAGATCCTGGCTCATCCAGCCAAAGCCGGTCGGGCGGCCGACGCGCAGCCAGTTGAAATCGCTTTCGATGGCGACGCTCGCGGGCGTGAAGTCGGCGGCGTCGTCGAGGCGCACGAGGTCGGGGCGAAAGCTCAACATCAGCGAGGTCTCGATGTCGCCGGCGTGAATGCCATGCGCCTTCTCATGGTCCGAAAAAAGTCCATCGGGGGAGCCGAACCGATGCCATGTGGCCATCACCGCCAGCATGCCGAGCCGCGCGCGCAGGTCATGCGCGATGATGTCGAGCATCGCGACATTGCCGCCATGCGAATTCAGCAGCACCAGCTTGCGGCAGCCGGTCCCGTGGACGCATTCGGCGAGTTCCGTCCAAGCCCGGATGAGGGTCGGCGCCGAGAGGCTGAGAGCGCCCGGAAAATCCGTGTGCTCGATCGAGCAGCCGCAGCTTTGCACGGGCAGGAAGAGGACCGGCAATTGCTCCGGCAGACGCGCGACGACCTTGGCGATATAGCCCTCCATGATGAAGGCGTCGACGCCGACCGGCAGATGCGGCCCGTGCTGCTCGATCGCCGCGACGGGGAGAACCGCGATGACCTCGCCCATGTCGGCTTCGTCGAAGTCGGTCCAGCTCATTTCCGACCAGAAGCGCGTGGGGAGCAACACTTTTGAAATCCTTCCGGCGTGGCGGCGGGTCATTCGGGCCCGGCCCTTGCATATTTTCGGGCGGCGCGCAAAAAAGCAAGCGCGTGGTCGCGGCTTTGCTGGCGGCCGGCGTTGGGCGCAAAGACGTGGGGACACTTTCCTCATCCCGCTTGATGCGGCGCGGGCGAACCCGGGGCGCAGACTGGCGCCTCTCCCCAAACGGACGCTTACGGCGGCGCCGTCGCCTGAAGAAAGCATAGCGTGAAACCAGTCCTGTCCCTCGTCCTCGGTTTTGTTTTCGCCCTCGCGATCGGTCCCTACGCCAGCGCGCAAGTCCTCGACCAAAGGCTCGACCAAAGGCTCGACAAAGTCACATTCGCCACCAACTGGCTCGCGGAAGCCGAGCATGGCGGCTTCTATCAGGCGCTCGCCGACGGCACCTACACCAGGTACGGGCTCGACGTCACGATCCTGCAGGGCGGTCCGCAGACCAACAACAGGCTTCTCCTCGCGGCCGGAAAGATCGAGTTCAACCTTGCCGCCAATCTGATCCAGTCCTTCGACGCCGCCGCGCAAAATATCCCGATCGTCGCGGTCGCCTCGCTGTTTCAGAAGGATCCTTTCATCCTGATGTCGCATCCGGGAAGCGGCTTCGACCATATCGAGGACCTTCCGAAAGCAACCGCCTACATCGGCAAGGACGCCTTCGTTTCGGTCTATCAATGGCTGAAGACGGCCTATGGCTTCAGGGACGACAAGGTGCAGCCCTATGCGTTCAACGCAGCCCCTTTCATCCGCGACAAGGATTCGATCGAGCAGGGCTACGCCACCTCCGAGCCTTTCGAAGTCGCGCGCGAAGGCGGCTTCACCCCGAATGTTTTCCTGCTCGCCGATTACGGCTATGATTCCTACTCGACCCTGATCGAGACGCGCCGGGACCTCATCGAGAAAAACCCCGATCTCGTGCAGCGATTCGTCGACGCCTCGATCATCGGCTGGATGAACTATATCTACGGCGATAACGCCAAGGCCAATGCGCTGATCAGGCGCGACAACCCGGACATCAGCGCCGATCTCCTCGTTTATTCGGTGGCGAAAATGCGCGAGCTTGGCATCGTCGATTCAGGCGACGCGCGAAAGCTTGGCGTCGGCGCGATGACGCAGGCGCGCATCGACAGCTTCTTCGCCAAGATGGCGACCGCCGGCCTGTTTCGCTCCGACCTCGCCTACAAGGGCGCCTACACTTTGCAATTCGTCGACAAGGGCGTCGGGCTTGACCTCAGGCCGCGCCAATGACGCCTCTCGCCCGCGCCGCCCGATGCTGAAAATGAGCGGCCCTCATCCGCTCGTCTCGTTGCGCGGAGTGGGCAAGACCTACGCTGCCGGCGTCACGGCGCTGCAGGGCGTCGACCTCGACATCCGCGCCGGCGAATTTTTGACGCTGCTCGGGCCGTCCGGCTGCGGCAAATCGACGATTTTGCGGCTCATCGCGGGACTGGATAACGTCAGCTCCGGCGAGCTGATCCGCCGTTTCGAGGATGCCGGCGCGGCGATCGGCTTCGTCTTCCAGGAACCGACCCTGATGCCGTGGGGAACCGTCTTCGACAATGTTTTTTTGCCGCTGCGCCTGCGCGGAAAAACGCGGCGGTCGGCCGCGCCGGCGGTCGCCGAGGCTTTGGCGCTCGTCGGGCTCGCCGGATTCCACAAGGCCTATCCCCGCGAATTGTCGGGCGGCATGCGGATGCGGGTCTCGATCGCCCGCGCGCTCGTGCTGCGTCCGCAATTGCTGTTGATGGACGAACCCTTCGCCGCGCTCGACGAAATCGCGCGGTTCCAGCTCAACGACGATCTGTTGCGGCTGAAGGGCGAGACAGGCGCGACGGTGGTCTTCGTCACCCACTCGATCTATGAAAGCGCCTACCTCTCCACCCGCATCGCGGTGTTGGGTTCTGGCCCCGGCCGCGTCGTCGCGGAAATAACAAACGCCGCGCCGCGGGAGGGTTTCCGCGATAGCGCGGCCTTCGCGACTCTCTGCCAACAGGTCTCCGACGCGCTGCATCAGGCCATGATGGAATGACGCCAGTCATGAAAACGCCGGACTGGTTGCGCCGGGTCTTGCCGCCAGCGCTGGTTCTCGCCGCCGCGCTCGCCCTCTGGGAGGCCGCCGTGCGCCTTTACGCGATCCCGCCCTATGTCCTGCCTTCGCCAACGCTGGTGCTGACGACGCTCATGACTGACCGCGCGATCCTGTTTCCGGCGCTCGCCGTCACGCTCGGCACGACGCTTGAGGCGCTGGCGCTCGCGGTCATCGGCGGCGTCGCGCTGGCGGTTTTGTTTTCGCAATCGAAATGGGTCGAGCGCGCGTTTCTGCCGGTCGCGATCGTGCTGCAGGTGACGCCGATCATCGCCATCGCGCCCCTGCTCCTCATCTATCTCGACGCCCGGGCCGCGGTGCTGGTCTGCGCCTTTCTCGTCGCCTTTTTCCCCATTCTGTCGAATACGGCGCTGGGCCTCGCCTCCGTCGACCGCAACCTTTCCGATCTCTTTGCGCTCTACCGCGCCTCCGCCTGGCGCACATTGCTGCTGCTCCGCGCGCCGGCGGCCCTGCCCTATTTTCTCGGCGGCCTTCGCATCGGCGGGGGCCTCGCGCTGGTCGGCGCCATCGCCGCCGAACTCGCAGCGGGCGCGGCCGGCAAGGGCGCGGGCCTCGCCTTCCGCATCGTCGAGGCGGGCTACCGGCTGAACGTGCCGCGCATGTTCGCCGCGCTCGTTCTGATCTCGCTGGCGGGGATCGCGATCTTCACGAGTCTCTCCGTACTTTCCGCTCGTCTCCTCGGGCGCTGGCACGAAAGCGCGATCGAGCGGTAGACTCTGGCTCCGCTTTCGCTACATTGCCGCTGTCCTCAACCTTGAGAAAACGCTCATGTCCGGCCGCCGCTATGATGTACTGGGTCTCGGCAACGCCATCGTCGACGTCATCAGCCGCGCCGACGATGATTTTTTGATCGCGCAAGGGCTGCGCAAAGGCGGCATGACTCTGATCGACGAGGCGCGCGCCGAAGAGCTTTATGCGGCCATGGGACCGGCGACCATCGTCTCAGGCGGCTCGGCCGCCAACACGATCATCGGACTGACGAGCCTTGGCTGCGAGGCCGCCTTCATCGGCAAGGTCAAGGCCGACGAACTCGGCCATTTGTTCGCCCATGACATCCGCGCCGCCAAGGTCGGCTTTTCGACAGCGCCCGCGCTTGACGGAACCGCCAGCGCCCGTTGCCTCATCGTCGTCACGCCGGACGGCCAGCGCACCATGAGCACATTTCTCGGCGCCTGCCTGGATCTGACCGAAGCCGACGTGGACGCGGATCTGGTCAGGCACTCGGCGGTGACTTACCTCGAAGGCTATCTGTGGGATCCGCCGGCCGCCAAGGCCGCGTTCGTCAAGGCCTCGAAAATCGCAAGAGCCGCCGGACGCGAGGTCGCTTTGTCCCTGTCCGATTCCTTTTGCGTCGACCGCTACCGCGACGAATTTTTAGGGCTGATCCGCTCGGGCGCGGTGCAGATCGTCTTCGCCAATGAAAGCGAATTGCATTCGCTCTACCAGACCTCCGATTTCGACACGGCGCTCGCGCAGCTTCAGGCCGAAAACATCCTCGGGGTCGTGACGCGGTCCGAACAGGGCTGCGTCATCGCCAAGGGCGACACGGTTTTGACCGCGCCAGCCTTCCCGGTCGAAGAGGTCGTCGACACCACGGGCGCCGGCGATCTTTTCGCGGCCGGATTTCTGGCAGGCTACACAAAGGGGCGCGATCTCGTCACTTGCGCAAATCTCGGCGCGCTGGCGGCGGCCGAAATCATCCAGCACATCGGCGCAAGGCCGCAGAAGGATCTGGCGCAGCTCGCGGAGCAGAATGGGCTGGGCGAGTAGAGAATCTGGCGCAGG
>JBKQMI010000065.1:0-37295 GCA_052146775.1 Methylocella sp.
GTGCGCCTGTGGCCGCGGATCTCGGCCTCGTCGCGAACGCCGCCAAGCGACATGCGCACGAACTCGCGCCCCGTCGCCTTGGCGATCGACTTGCCGAGCGAGGTCTTGCCGACGCCGGGCGGCCCGACGAGGCAGAGGATCGGCCCGGTCAGCTTGTTGGCGCGGGTCTGCACCGCAAGATATTCGAGGATGCGCTCTTTCACCTTTTCGAGACCGAAATGCTCGGCGTCGAGCACGCTTTCGGCGATGCCGAGGTCCTTCTTGACCTTGGTGCGCTTGTTCCACGGGATCGAGAGCAGCCAGTCGAGGTAGTTGCGCACCACCGTCGCTTCGGCGGACATCGGCGACATCTGCCGCAGCTTTTTCAGCTCGGCGGTCGCCTTGTCGCGCGCCTCCTTCGACAATTTGGTCGTCTTGATGCGCTCGTCGAGCTCGGCGAGATCATCCTTGCCGTCCTCGTCGCCGAGCTCCTTCTGGATCGCCTTCATTTGCTCGTTGAGATAATATTCGCGCTGGGTCTTCTCCATCTGGCGCTTGACCCGCGTGCGAATGCGTTTCTCGACCTGCAGCACCGAAATTTCGCCCTCCATCAGCGCAAGGCACTTTTCCAGCCTCTTCGTGATCGAGGTCATCTCCAGCACCGCCTGCTTGTCGGCGATCTTGACGGCGAGATGCGAGGCGATGGTGTCGGCGAGCTTGGTGTAATCCAGAATCTGGGTGGCGGCGGCGGCGACTTCCGGCGAGATCTTCTTGTTGAGCTTGACGTAGCCCTCGAACTCCGCGATGACGGATCTGGCAAGCGCCTCGACCTCGACCTTATCGACCGGGTCGTCGGCGAGCGTCTCGGCGTCCGCCTCATAGAAATCATCCGTCCTGGTGTAGCCCAGCACCTTGGCGCGCACCTGCCCCTCGACGAGGACTTTCACCGTGCCGTCGGGCAGCTTCAATAATTGCAGGACGGACGCCAGTGTGCCGGTCGTGAAGATCGCCTCCGTCGCCGGATCGTCGTCGGACGCGTTCATCTGGGTCGCGAGGAGGATGAGGCTGTCCGCCTTCATCACCTCTTCAAGGGCGCGAATCGATTTCTCCCGGCCGACGAACAGCGGCACGATCATATGCGGGAACACGACAATGTCGCGCAGGGGGAGGACGGGGTAGCTCTCGACGGCGCCAGGAGCTGCGGGCTCACGCTTCTCAGTCATTTTTTCTTTCCTATCTCGAAACGCGCTCCGTTTCATCCGGGCTCCGGCGCTAGCGCGCCGTAGACCCAAATGCGCCATTGACGGATTGGGTAGGCTGGCGTGGAAACATTCTGAAATCTAGATGGAAACGAGCGCTTGGCGTTTCAAGCGCTCGTCGCAATTCATCTCGCCAGCGACGCTTTTTCCCGATCATCGCCGCGCCGCGCGGGCTCACGCGCTCGCGCCGCTTTTTTCACGGTCGGCGTAAATGTAGAGCGGACGCGATTTGCCCTCGACGACGTCCGGTCCGATGACCACCTGCTCGACGCTGTCGAGACCCGGCAGATCGAACATGGTGTCGAGCAGGATGCCCTCCATGATGGAGCGCAGGCCGCGCGCGCCGGTGCGCCGTTCGATGGCCTTCTTGGCGACGACGTTCAGCGCCTCGTCCTGGAAGGTCAGCTCCGTGTTCTCCATTTCGAACAGGCGCTGATACTGCTTGACGAGCGCGTTTTTCGGCTCGGTCAGAATCTTTTTCAGGGCCTCTTCGTCAAGATCCTCGAGCGTCGCGATGACGGGGAGGCGGCCGACGAATTCGGGGATCAGGCCGAATTTCAGCAGATCCTCGGGTTCGACCTTGCGGAAGATTTCGCCGGTCCGGCGATCGTCCGGCGACTGGACGGTCGCGGAGAAACCTATTGAGGTGCCTCTCCCGCGCATCGAGATGATCTTTTCGAGCCCGGCGAAAGCGCCGCCGCAGATGAACAGGATATTCGTCGTGTCGACCTGCAGGAACTCCTGCTGGGGATGCTTGCGGCCCCCCTGCGGCGGAACCGACGCCACCGTCCCCTCCATGATCTTGAGCAGCGCCTGCTGCACGCCTTCGCCCGAAACGTCGCGGGTAATCGAGGGGTTGTCGGATTTGCGCGAAATCTTGTCGATCTCGTCGATATAGACGATGCCGCGCTGCGCCCGTTCGACATTATAGTCAGACGCCTGCAGCAACTTCAAAATGATGTTCTCGACATCCTCGCCGACATAGCCGGCCTCCGTCAGCGTGGTCGCGTCTGCCATGGTGAAGGGCACATCGAGAATGCGGGCGAGCGTCTGCGCGAGCAGCGTCTTGCCCGATCCCGTCGGACCGATCAGCAGGATATTGGACTTCGCCAGTTCGACGTCGTTGTGCTTTGTCGCGTGATTCAGCCGCTTGTAGTGATTGTGCACGGCGACCGACAGCACGCGCTTGGCCTGCGGCTGCCCGATCACATAGTCGTCGAGCACCTTGCAGATTTCCTTGGGGGTCGGAATGCCGTCGCGGCTTTTGACCAGGGAGGATTTGTTCTCTTCCCGGATGATATCCATGCAGAGCTCGACGCATTCATCGCAGATGAACACCGTCGGACCGGCAATCAGTTTGCGGACCTCATGTTGGCTCTTGCCGCAAAACGAGCAGTAGAGCGTATTTTTTGCGTCGCCGCCGACCTTGGTCATGGATAGTCTCCGTACTGACCGAAATTATGTGCGAATCTCGGTCATGCTAATGGATGCAGATGCGAATCTGACGATCCAGGCGCCACTCTCGGCCGGCGGATCCGCACACGACCAGCCGTTTCAGTCACTTCTTCGCCTCGTTCTCCTTCAAACTGCGGCCAGAACTGAAATGCAATCATGTTCCAGGCGGAGAAGCAAGGCCTTGCGTCGCCAAAGCCGGCTCAGCTTGAGCCGCGTCCGAACGACGCGAGAGGCGAAACGACAACAAATACTCTTGCCTCGGTCTATTTCACCGAACCTCGGATAAAAATCCGATAATTAAAGACGATAATTAGAGGCAAAAACCGCGCCACGATCTGGCGGAGATTTGCGCGGGCCACTGGGCGCCCATGTGAAAGCCCCCGCGACGGCCGGAGCAAGCCATTGATCAGGCCCGCTTTTTCAGTCCAGCCGCTGCGCGCGACTCACAAAATCTCGACCATGAAATTTTTTTACTTCTTTTCGGCTTGAGGCCCGTCATCCGGCCTTTTTGCAATGACGACGTCGACGAGGCCAAAATCCTTGGCGTCATCCGCGGACATGAAATGGTCGCGGTCGAGCGTTTTCTCAATGGTGTCGTAGTCGCGCCCGGTATGCTTCACATAAATATCGTTGAGCCGCTTCTTCACCTTCATGATGTCTTCGGCGTGGCGCAGAATATCCGAGGCCTGGCCCTGGAAGCCGCCCGAAGGCTGGTGCACCATGATTCGCGCGTTGGGCAGGGCGAAACGCGCGCCGGCCTCGCCCGCGGCGAGAAGGAGCGAACCCATCGAAGCCGCCTGGCCGACGCAGAGCGTCGATACTTTCGGCCGGATGAACTGAATCGTGTCATAGATCGCAAGGCCCGACGTCACGACGCCGCCCGGCGAATTGATATACATCGAAATCTCTTTCTTCGGGTTTTCCGCCTCGAGAAAGAGCAACTGCGCGATGATGACCGACGCCATATTGTCCTCGACCTGACCGGTGAGGAAAATGATGCGCTCGCGCAGCAGGCGGGAATAGATGTCGAACCCGCGCTCGCCGCGGCTGGTGTTCTCGATCACCTGAGGAATCAGGTAATTGGCGTAAATCTCGAGTGGATCGCGGTCGCGCATGCGGGTTCTTCCTCTTTGCCGACGATTGGATGGGGCTCGTCGGGAAGCCTGGCAAGACGGGCGCCGACCATCAACGACGGTCAGCCTCCTGAGATAAGTCGCTCGCGGCGCGTTCGCAACGGCGTCGGCAAATCGCAAGCGTCCGCCGGAGCGCGCCCGTCGCCGCCCGCTCAAGCCAGAGCCGGTTGCTCGGACGCCGCGGTCTCCTCCTCTTCATCCTCGAACGACAGCAGCTCTTCTTTCGAGACCGTCTTGTCCGTCACCTTGATGAGGCCGAGGATGTGGTCGACCACTTTCTCCTCATAGAGCGGAGCCCTGATCTCGGCCCGCGCCTCCGGATTTTTCTGATAATAGTCCCAGACGACTTTTTCCTGCCCCGGGTAGGAGCGCACGCGGGCGATGAGAGCCTGGCCGAATTCTTCGTCAGAAATCTTGACGCCGGCCTTTTCGCCGATGTCGGCGAGCAACAGACCGAGACGCACGCGGCGTTCGGCGATCTTCTGGTACTCGGCGCGGGCGGCCTCCTCGGTCGTGCCCTCGTCTTCGAAGCTGCGACCGCTCTGGCCCTGCTCGGCCGCGACCCGGCGCCACACTTGATCGAACTCCTGCGTCACCAGCCCTTCGGGCAGTTCGAAGGAATATTTTTTATCGAGCGCGTCGAGAAGCTCGCGCTTCCATTTGCGGCGCGAGGCGGCGGCGTAATCGCGCGCGATATTGGTCTTGATCGACTCTTTCAGCTTGGCGAGATCCTCGAGCCCAAAGCCTTTGGCCAATTCGTCGTCGATGGCGACTTCGCCAGGCGCGGCGACGCCCTTCAGCGTCACGTCGAAGGTCGCGGCCTTGCCGGCAAGATGCGCCGCCGAATAATTTTCCGGGAAGGCGACCGAAACCGTCCGGCTCTCGCCGACCGCAAGCCCTTCGAGCTGCGACTCGAAGCCCGGGATGAAGCTGCCGCTGCCGAGCACAAGATCCTGCCCTTCGCCGGATCCACCCTCAAAAGCCTCGCCGTCGATCTTGCCGACAAAATCGATTGTCACTTTGTCGCCATTCGCGGCGACGGCATTGTCGCCTTCCTTTGGCGCAAAGGTGCGGCTTTGCTCGGCGAGGCGCTTCAGCACTTCGTCGACCTCGGCGTCCTCGACCTCGGCGACAAGGCGCACGATCTCGACGTCCTCGAAGTCGCCGACCTCGATTTTCGGCAATATCTCCAGCGCAATGGTGAAGGCGAAATCGGCTTTCGCCTCGAAAGCCTTCTCCAGCTCATCCTGCTCGCCCGGAAAATCGAACTTCGGCTGCGCGGCGGGCCGCAAGGCGTTGTCCTCGATGATCTTGCGATGCGCCTCGTTGACGGCCTCCTGCACCACCTCGGTCATCACGGAGCGGCCGTAAAGCCGCTTCAGATGCGCGACCGGCACCTTGCCCGGGCGAAAGCCGTTGATGCGCGCCTTGGCCTGCAAATCGGAGAGCTGGCCCTCAAGGCGGGTCGCGAGGTCGGTCGCGGGAAGCACCACCTTGAATTCGCGCTTGAGGCCCTGCGAGAGGGTTTCGGTGACTTGCATCGTTTGAGTGACCTTTTTGAACGCTTCGACTGCTAAAAGTGTATAGTTTCGATCCGCGCCGGCCAAAGGCGTCCGCGGGTTGGTGCGGGCGGAGGGACTCGAACCCCCACGATTTTCACCACCGGAACCTAAATCCGGCGCGTCTACCAGTTCCGCCACGCCCGCGCGAGCCTTTTCAGGCGCCCTTCGGCGGGCCATCGAAATCGCCCAGTTCGCCGATGCGGGTCGCGTTCTATAGCAATGGGCGCAAACCGATGCAGCAAAAAAAGCAAGAATTAGACTTGAGGGCGCGAAATGGCAAATTCAGCCGACGGCAGCCTTGCATAACCGCGCCCTTGCCAAAGCCGCCGCTCGCCCCCTACACCGAACCGGGCTGGGGTCGTCCGGTCGGCGCGAAATCCGCAATCCTCTCCTTATCCCCGTCTCGAACCCTCGGCGCGCCATGCCCGCAAAACTGCTAAGCCGCCGGCGCTTTCTTCGGTCGAGTCTTGGCTCGGGTCTCGCGATCAGTCTTTTCGATCTCCCCGCGCTGTCCGCCCGCGCCGCGCCGACGCCGGACGCGGACGGATTTATGGTCTTCGAGGCGGCGCCAAAAACCCTTCGCCTGCTGCCGGAACCCGCCGCGGAAACCCCCGTCTTCGCCTATGATGGCGCGATTCCCGGCCCTCTGCTGCGCATAAAAAAAGGCGAGGAGGTCAAAATCCGGCTGGTCAACCAGCTGGCGCAGCAAACGAGCCTTGCATGGCCGGGCGTGCGCATCGCCAATGCGATGGACGGCGTCGGCCTCCTGACGCAGGAGCCGGTGGAGCCTGGCGCGAGCTTCGACTATCGCTTCACGCCGCCGGACAGCGGGCTTTTCGCCTACCGGCCGGGCGTTTCGCCCTTCGCCAGCGAACAGCTCGGCCGCGGGCTTTACGGCGCGCTGATCGTCGACGAAGCCAATCCGCCGCCGGCCGATCGCGACATGCTGGCGATCATCGCCGACTGGCGCCTCGACGAAAAGGGCGCGATCGCGGATTTCGATTCGGCAGCCGGCGGATCGCTGATCACGCTGAATTCAAAGCCGGTTCCGATCGCGGAGACGATGGCCCCCGGGGCGCGCATGCGGCTGCGCCTCGTCAGCGCCGCGGCAGGACGCATCATGTCGCTCTCCTTTGAAGGCGCGAAGCCTTTCATCCTCGCCGTAGATGGCCAGCCGGCCGATTCGGCGTTCGAGCCTGCGCTGGCGACGTTTCCCGTCGGGCCGGGCGCCCGTTTCGACATCATGTTCGATCTGCCGCGCGAGGCGGGCGCCGAGGCGCGACTCGTCCTCAATGGCGGAGATGAGCCAGATCGCGCGCTGATCGTGTTCACGACTGCGGGAGAGGCCCGCCCGCCCCTGCCCGCGATCGCCTCGCTCGACGTCAACGCGCTGCTGCCGGCCATCATCAGGCTGCAGCATGCTAAACGGATCGAACTCGTGATCGAAGCGGCCAAAGAGGCGCCGGCGCCCGTCGCGGCGGGCGGTCCTGGGACAGTCGACGCGGCGCAGCCTTTTTCCGAGAAGCCGCTGTTTTCCGTGAAGCGAGGTTCGCCGGTGACGCTCGCCATCGTCAATCGCTCCGCCGCCATCCAGCAAATTCACGTGCACGGCCACGCGATGCGCCTGCTGCATGATCTCGACGACGGCTGGGAGCCCTATTGGCGCGACAGCGTGCTGATCGCCCCCGGACGGACCAAGCATGTCGCCTTCGTCGCCGACAACCCGGGCAAATGGGCGATCGAATCGCAGATCGCCGATCCGCGGGCTGGGGGCCTTTCGACCTGGTTTCTGGTCACATGAGGCGCCGGGCGTAGCGCTGGCCTGAGAATCGGCTAAATATGCGCCATGTCGAATAAAAACATGCCAGACGAAAATCCCTTCCCCATCCATGTCATCGGCGGCGGCCTCGCCGGCGCGGAGGCCGCCTGGCAGATCGCCCGCCAGAATTTGCGCGTCGTGCTGCACGAGATGCGCCCTGTCCGGCAAACGCCGGCGCATCGCTCGGGCGATCTCGCCGAACTCGTCTGCTCGAATTCGTTTCGCGCGGATAATCCGGTCAGCGCCATCGGCATGCTGCATCGCGAGATGCGCCGCCTCGATTCTCTGATCCTTGCCGCCGCCGACGCGCATAAGCTGCCGGCGGGCGGCGCTCTCGCCGTCGATCGCACCGCCTTCGCGGCCCATGTCACGGCTGAGATCGCCGCCCATCCGCTGATCGAGATTCTACGCGAGGAAATCGATGGCCTGCCGCCCGCCGACTGGACCAACGTCATCGTCGCCACCGGGCCCCTGACCTCGCCGAAGCTCGCCGCCGCCATCGCCGCGCTGACGGGAGAGCGCGATCTCGCCTTCTTCGACGCCATCGCGCCGGTGGTCCATCGCGATTCGATCGATATGGGTAAGGCCTGGATGCAATCGCGCTACGACAAGACCGGCCCGGCGGGGACCGGCGCGGATTACATCAATTGCGCCCTTACGAAAGATCAGTATTACGCCTTCATCGAGGCGATCAACGCCGCCGAGAAGACCGAATTCAAGGAATTCGAGGATACGCCCTATTTCAACGGCTGCCTGCCGATCGAGGTCATGGCGGAGCGCGGGGCGGAGACCTTGCGCCACGGGCCGATGAAGCCCTTCGGCCTCACCAACCCGCACACGCCCGGCGTTAAGCCCTACGCCGTCGCGCAGCTCCGGCAGGATAACGCGCTCGGCACGCTCTATAATATGGTCGGCTTCCAGACCAAGCTGAAACATGGCGCGCAGATCGAGGTGTTTCGCACCATTCCGGGGCTGGAGCAGGCGAATTTCGCGCGGCTCGGCGGCCTCCATCGCAACACCTTCCTGAATTCGCCGAAAGTGCTGGACGGTCAATTGCGGCTGAGGGCCGATCCGCGGCTGCGCTTCGCCGGGCAGATCACCGGCTGCGAGGGCTATGTCGAGAGCGCGGCGATTGGGCTCATCGCCGGCCGCATGGCGGCGGCCGACCAACGGGGCGAGGCGTTCGAGCCGTTGCCGGCGACGACGGCGATCGGCGCCCTCATCAACCACATCACGGCCGGGCATATCGAAACGATCGACGCAGGGCCTTCGTCATTCCAGCCGATGAACGTCAATTTCGGGCTGTTTCCGCCGCTCGTCGAGCAATTCGCGACGTCGGAAGGCAGGCGCGCGCGGGGGGTTGAAAAGGCCGCCCTGAAGAAAGCCGCGATCGCCGCGCGGGGGCTGCGCGATCTCGACGCCTGGGTCGCGGCGCGGTGCGAGGCGTGACCAACCCATGCCAGCGTCGTCGCGGCGACGGAGGGCGAAGAACGCCGGGCGACACGATGCCACAGGCCCCCGTATGACCGAAGAAGTTTGACGCCTCTGCGCGATTCGCAAACTCTCGGACTT
This sequence comes from Methylocella sp., assembly GCA_052146775.1. Classification (GTDB taxonomy): domain Bacteria; phylum Pseudomonadota; class Alphaproteobacteria; order Rhizobiales; family Beijerinckiaceae; genus Methylocapsa. The sequence goes on from JBKQMI010000065.1 coordinate 8,780, forward strand.
CAGATCGACGATCCCCGCGCGCCCAATCCCCGCGCGCCCTTGCCATCCTGGCGGCGAACTGACAAAATTAAGAAGCCTTTTTTGTGAGAATGGCGCGATGAGCGACGAAACCTCTATCCTTGTGCTCGGCATGGACGAGCTGGCGTCCGCCGTCGCGCGGAAGCTGCACCTCGCCGGTCACGCCGTCGCCATCCACCAGCCGACGCCGCCGCAGACCATTCGCCGGCGGATGGCTTTCACCGACGCCTGGACTGATGGAAACTGCGTTTTCGAAGGCGTTGAAGCCCACCGCGCCGACAAGTCGAAGGATTTCCTCGCCGCGCTGCGCAGCGGGGCCTTCATCCCGGTCCTGCGGCATCCGTTCGAGGATGTGACGACCCGCTGGCCGTGGGACGTCATCGTCGATGCGCGCACCGGCAAGGCCGACACGCCCGAGAAGCTGGGTCACCGCGCCGATTTCAGCATCGGGCTCGGGCGCCTTTATTGCGCCGGCGAGGATTGCGACGTCGTGATCGACATTGGCGCGCGCGACCCGGGCGCGGTTTTGCGCCATGGATCGATTCTTCGCGAAGAGCGAGAGGAAGACAAAAGATTCGCCGATGGGCGAATGCTCCTTGCGCCCCGTCATGGCGTATTCCACGCCGCGAGGCGGCTCTGCGAACCGGTCACCAAAGGCGAGATCGTCGGCAGCGTCGGCTCGACCGAGCTGGCCGCCCCCGTGTCCGGCCGAGTCCGCGGTCTTGCGCGCGATGGCGTGGCCGTGGCGCGGGGGGCCGAAGTCGCGGAGATCGCGCTGCCCAAGGCCGAATTCGTCGGCATGACGCGGCGCGACAAGCTGATCGCCCGTAGCGTCGCCTTCGTGATCGAAATGGAGCGCGCCGGCTACGCGCCTATCACGCTCGAAAGCTTTCTCTGACGCGCGGCTGCGTCGGAACCGGCTTGTTGGAAGCTCCCTTTTCAGAGAATCGACAGGCGAAGCGCCTCGGCGAACAGCCCTGCGAACAAAATGAGCCCCGCTTCGCGGTTTGAGTTAAACAGCGTCAGCGCATCGACGCCTTCGGTCGCCTCGCCCGACTGAGGATCGACGCCGCGCAAGGCGAGGACCTGCCAGCCGAGATGGCAGGAAAATCCGGTGAGCCCGGCTAGCGCCAGGCCGCCCGTCCCCGCCGCGGCCAACGCCGCCGCCGTCGCGATCACGCAGGCGGCGTAAAGGCATCCGACGCCCGCGCGCACCCTTGACCCGAAAAACCGCGCTGTCGAGCCAATGCCGACGATCGCGTCATCCTCGACGTCCTGCAGCGCATAGATCGTGTCATAGCCGATGGTCCAGAAAATCGCGCCGGCATAGAGCAGCAGCGGCGCCGTCGCCAGCGAGCCGAACGCCGCCGCCCAGCCCATCAGGGCGCCCCAGGCGAAGGCCGCCCCCAGAACCGCCTGCGGCCAAGAGGTGACGCGCTTCATAAACGGATAGACGGCGACCAATGCGAGCGAGGAAAACCCCAGCGCGATCGAAAAGCGGTTGAGGCTGAGGAGAACCGCGAGGCCGACGAGGCATTGGGCGAGGAGAAAGGCGACGGCGGCGGCGACGCTGGCGCGGCCGGACGGGAGCGGGCGCCCGCGCGTGCGCTCGACCCCCGCGTCGAGCTTGCGGTCGATAATGTCGTTATAGGTCGAGCCTGCGCCGCGCATCGCGATGGCGCCGATCAGAAACAGCAGGAGATCGCGCCAATGCGGCGGCGCGCCCGCCTTGACGCTGGCGAGGGCGCTCGATTGCCAGCAGGGCAAAACGAGCAGCCACCATCCGATCGGGCGGTCGACGCGCGCGAGTTGCAGGAACGGGCGCCAGGATTGCGGCGCGAGGCGCAGGATGAACGGATCGTCGACGGCGTCGGGCAGACGCGCGGCGGCGCCGGTCAAAGCGGGCCGGTCGGCAGTTTCTGGCCCTGCGGCAACCCGGCCCCGGTCGCCTGCTGCTCCTGGGCTTTCTTCATCTGGGCCGCGATTTTGCACGCCTGACCGGCGACGGAGTTCGATTTCTCCGCGCTCGCGGTGATGTTGCCGACGGCGTCGTCGGGAATATTGCACCAGTCCTTGTTCTTCGTGAGATAGGCGACGAGCTCCCGCTCGACGCCGACGAGCGCCTTCAGCTTGGGGCACGACGCGACGGGATCCAGCTGATTCTTGGTGGCCTTGGCGAGGTGGTTGAGCTGATCGATAATGTCCTGGCGCTTTTTCGTGAGGGCCGCGATGTCCGCGTTGCAGTCGGCGGCGCGCGCCGTCCCGCCCGCCGCGAGGCAAAACGCCAGTGCGCCGAGGACCGCCGCTTTACGCGCGGCCCGCGGAGGACTAATCGCTTTCATGACTTGCATGGCTTCAGCCTTTCGGCGGCGATCGCCGCTCTTCAAACAGCTCCAATAGCAAAAACGGGCTTTGACAGGCAAGCCAAAGGCGAACGGTCGGGAGACCGGCGGCCGGCGCGGCGGCTTTACCAAATCCTTGGCCGAACCTTGACGGAACCCTTCGGCCGACTTTGGGGCCGTTCTTATGAGCGCGACGATGCCCGGCTTCGATTTCAACTCTCCCCGCCTCTACGTCGACGCGCCGCTCACGCCGGGCGCGCGCCTGGCGCTGGATCCCGCGCAGGCGAATTATTTGCGCAATGTCCTGCGGCTGCGGGATGGCGCCGATCTTCTCGTCTTCAACGGGTGCGACGGCGAATGGCGCGCGAGCCTCGACGCGTCCAACCGCAAATCCGCGACGCTCGCCGCGCTCGAACGCGTCCGCGCCCAGCACCCGCCCTTCGATCTGCACTATCTGTTCGCGCCGCTGAAACATGCCCGGCTCGATTATATGGTGCAAAAAGCGGTGGAAATGGGGGCGGGACGGCTCCGCCCGGTTTTGACACGCCGCACCGAGGCGCAGCGAATCAATCTCGACCGCATGCGCGCCAACGCCGTTGAGGCCGCCGAACAATGCGGCATCCTGTCGATCCCGGAGATTTCGCCCCCGGTCCGGCTCGGCGCGGCGCTGGAGGCTTGGAGCCCCGACCGCTTGCTGGTCTTCTGCGACGAGGAAGCGCCTGTGGATAACCCGATAGAGGCGTTGCGCGCCCTCGCGGACGGCCCCCCGCGCCCGCTCGCCGTCCTGATCGGACCCGAGGGCGGCTTCGACTCCGGGGAGCGGCAAGCCCTGCTGGCGACGCCGCATACGCTGCGGCTATCGCTCGGTCCCCGCATCCTTCGCGCGGATACGGCGGCGGTCGCGGCTTTGGCCCTGGTCCAGGCCAGCCTCGGCGACTGGGGACGCTTGCGTTAAGAGATCATCAAATCGCCCCATTATAGTATCAAGTGAGGCGACATTGAATCGGAGCGTTGCATCGGCGAATCGCTGGTGGATTGATGCTTCGGCGCATCAATTGAGACGCGAAGGCCCGGAACGCTTTATGAAGTTGCGCACGATGATGTCTTTCCGCACGATGAACTGGGGCATGAGCTGGAGCGCGAAGGCCTTATTGTTCTTTTCGGGGGTTTCGGCGGGGCTTTTTGGCTGTGGTGCGACCGTGCGGGCCCATGATCTTCCCGCCGGCGAGGCGTCGCCCCGGGCCAAGGCCATGTGCGCCGCGTACGGGCCGGGATTTACGGCCGTCGAGGGCAGCGATACCTGCGTCTTCGTCGGCGGCCACGTCCGGGTCGGCTTCGGCTCGCGCGGCGGCGATTCGCCGGACACGGGCTGGGCCACCGGAAGCGCCGTGCGCGTCAATTCCGCCAGCGGCGCGGGCGCCGGCCTCGCCCCCGGCCATTTGCGCCTGCCCGACGGCGACTCGACCGGAATGATCGCGCGCTGAACTTTTCGCCGCGGATCCGGGCCCAAAATCCCTTCTCATGCTCTTTAATAACTCGTCCCGACGCGCCCGAGGGCGCGCCATAGCGCGTCCCGAGGCACGCGAGGGAGTCGCCATGCGCCGGGCGCGATAAAGATCAGGCTCGCCATTTCGATCCACGCCGCTTATTTGTCTTCCTTCTGATTGACGTCAGGCGGTTTCAGCGCGCTTGAGTCGTTGGAGTCCATCTTGTCCAGCTCCGGCCTTGAACCGGACGTTTGGGAGGAAATCATGTTCATTCAGACCGAAACGACCCCCAATCCGTCGACCCTGAAGTTTTTGCCGGGGCGTCCCGTCATGACGTTCGGCACCCTCGACATTCGCGGGGCGGAAGGGGCGCGGCAGTCGCCTCTCGCCGAGGCCCTGTTCGCGCTCGAAGGCGTATCCGGCGTCTTCTTCGGATCGGACTTCATCTCGGTGACGAATACAGGGGCCGACTGGCGGGAGCTGAAGCCGACCGTCCTCGGCGCGATCATGGAGCATTTCCTGTCCGGCGCCCCTCTCATCAACGAGGAGGCCGCCGCCGCGGCCCCGGACGCCGACGCGGCCGAGTTTTTCGAAGCCGGCGACGCCGAGACGGTTGCAGCGATCAAGCAGCTGATCGAGTCCCATGTGCGCCCCGCCGTCGCGGGCGATGGCGGCGACATCAAATTCCGCGGCTTTCGCGATGGAACCGTGTTTCTCGCCCTGAAAGGCTCGTGTTCGGGCTGCCCGTCCTCGACCGCGACGCTGAAGCGCGGCATTCAGAACTTGCTCCAACATTATGTGCCGGATGTACGCGCTGTCGAACAGATTTGAACCGAACCCGCTTTCCGGGCAGCCCCGCGCGGCCCCGGCGTGAAGATCCTCGCCATTGATACGGCGCTTGGCGCCGTCTCCGCCTGCGTGCTCGACGACGGGAGCCGTGACGCCGAATCGATCGAGAGCATCGCAATGGCGCGCGGCCACGCCGAGGCGCTTGTCCCGCTGATCGACCGCGTCGTCGCACGGGTCGACGGCGGTTTCGCGGCGCTGTCGCGGGTCGCGGTGACCGTCGGACCCGGCTCATTCACGGGCCTCAGGGTCGGCATAGCGGCGGCGCGCGGAATCGCCATCGCCTGCGACATTCCCATCGTCGGCGTCTCGACGCTCGCCGCGCTGGCCGCGCCGCTGATCCTGGAGCAAACCCCCGACCTCATCGGCGCGGCGATCGACGCTCGCCACGGCAATGTTTTCTTCGCGGCGTTTGGACCCGACGGACGAACCGTGGTCGAGCCTCACATCGCGTCGGCGCGCGAGGCCGCCCGCGCGCTGGGGCCTGGCCGCGTCCGGCTCGTCGGCTCGGGCGCGGCGCTCGTCGCCATCGAAGCCGCCAACGTCGGCGGAAGCGCCGAAATCGACGACGAAAATCCCGTTCCCGACATTGTTTTCGTCGCCAGACTCGGGCTTCTCGCCGATCCGCTGCTGGCGCCGCCGCGCCCGCTCTATCTGAAGGCGCCCGACGCCAAACCGCAAACCGGTTGGCCGCAAACCGCCGGCGCCCTGAATCCTTCTCAGAATCCCCAAGATCCTTTGACAGACGAACAACATCGTCCGCCCTTGAGTTCATGATCCATGTTCAGGCCATTCGCGAAAGCGCCCGCTCCCGCCTATCGTCCGATCGGCCTTGAGCGAAGCGCCGAATGCGCCCAGATCCACGCGGCGAGCTTCGCCCACCCCTGGAGCGAGGCCGACTTCGAGCCGCTCCTCATCGGCCCGGAAGTCGTGTCCGATGGGGCGATCGAGATCAGGGACGAGACCCTTTCCGGCTTCATCCTGTCGCGAACGGCCGTGGATGAGGCCGAAATCCTGACCATCGCCGTCGCCGCCGAGCGCAGAGGCTGGGGAATCGGCGCGACATTACTTACGACGCATTTGAACGGGCTGGCGGCGCGGGGCGTAAGGCGCCTGTTCCTCGAGGTCGATACGGGAAACGTCGCGGCGCGGGCGCTCTACGCCGGGCGCGGCTTCTATCAGGTCGCCGAGCGCAGGGCCTATTACCGCAAGGGGGATGCGCCGCCGGCGAGCGCTCTCGTCATGCGGCTGGATTTGGGTGGGCGTCTCTGACAAAAAACAGGGTTTCGTATTCAAGACATTGCTCTGGCGTCATAAGGCCTTAGAATGAGCGTGCGAGGCTTAAGCCTCGAAGATCGCGGGGATGATGTCTCAGTTCGATGATGTGACGATGGCGCCGGGCGAAGCTCAGGAGACCTGCGGCGCCGGGCGGGAAGCCTCGACGCCTCGCGCGCGCAAGCTGTTCGTGCAGTCGTTCGGCTGCCAGATGAACGTCTATGACGCCCAGCGCATGAGCGATCTTCTCGGGGCCGAGGGCTATGCCGGGACCCCCGCCGTCGAGGACGCCGACCTCGTCATCCTGAATACGTGCCACATCCGCGAACGCGCCGCCGAGAAGATCTTTTCCGAACTCGGACGCCTGCGCGAGATGAAGGCGGCGCGGGCGCAAGCTGGCCGGGCGACGCGAATCGTCGTCGCCGGATGCGTCGCGCAGGCCGAGGGCGCCGAAATCTATCGCCGCCAGAGCGCCGTCGACGTCGTCGTCGGCCCGCAAAGCTATCATCGCCTGCCCGAACTGCTGCGCCGCGCGGAGAGCGAAAGCCGAATCATCGACACCGATTTCCCGGCCGAGGACAAATTCGATTTCCTCAGCCCCCCGTCGCCGCGCGAGATCCGCAAGCGCGGCGTCAGCGCTTTCGTCACCGTGCAGGAGGGCTGCGACAAATTCTGCACCTTCTGCGTCGTGCCCTATACGCGCGGCGCGGAGATGTCCCGTCCCGTCGACGCCATCCTGCAAGAAGTTGCGACGCTCGCCGCGTCCGGCGTGCGCGAGGTCACCCTGCTCGGCCAGAACGTCAACGCCTATCACGGCGCGGACGCCGCGGGCCATCCGGCTTCGCTCGCGCAGCTCTGCGCGGCGGTCGCGCAAACGCCCGGCATCGCGCGCGTGCGCTATACGACAAGCCATCCGAACGATATGGACGACGCCCTCATCGAGGCGCATCGCCGCGAGGAAAAGCTGATGCCTTTCCTGCATCTGCCGGTGCAGTCGGGCTCCGACCGGATCCTCGCCGCGATGAATCGCAAGCACACTCGCGCCGCCTATCGCGCGCTCTGCGAAAAAATCCGCGCCGCGCGGCCCGACATCGCGCTCTCCTCGGACTTCATCGTCGGTTTTCCGGGCGAGACGGAGGAGGATTTCGCCGAAACCCTCGCACTGATCGAGGAAATCGGCTTCGCCAGCGCTTTTTCGTTCAAATATTCGCCGCGCCCCGGCACCCCCGGGGCCGACCGGACCGACCAGATCGAGGAAGACGTCAAGATCGCCCGCCTCGCCCGGCTGCAGGCGCGGGTCGAAAGCCAGCGTCAGGCGTTCAACGGCGCCATGGTCGGCCGAACGCTGGACATCCTTATTGAAAAGCGCGGCCGCCATGCCGGCCAGATCGCCGGCAAGACCGCCTATCTCCAGCCGGTCCAGCTTGAGGGCGACGCCGGTCTCATCGGCGCCGTCATCTCTGTAGAGATCGTCGCGACCGGCTCCAATTCCCTGTTCGGGCGGCTGGCCCATTCCGAGGCCAGGCGGCCTGCCCAATCCCCGCCAGAGCCCGTCCAGACCACGCGAGGACCCGTTTGAAACCGTCCGATCGTCCCGTCTCGCTTCCAAGACCCGAGGTCAAGCGTCCGCAAGGCGAGGCCGATAGCGTCGAGATCAACCTCTCCTTCGACGACAATCGCTACGCCTCCCTGGTGTTTGGCCATTACGATCAAAATCTCGCCAAACTGGAGCGCCGGCTCGGCGTCATCGCCAACGCCAATGGCAATCTCGTCACCATCAAGGGCTCCCAGGACGCCTGCGAGCACGCCCGGCTTGTGCTCGAAAACCTCTATGGACGCGTGAAGCTGGGTCAGCCGGTCACGCTCGGCGACGTCGACGGCGCCATCCAGGAAGGCGCGCTGCAAGGCTCCCTGTTCCCCAAAGAGACCGAGGCCGGGCGCATCGCCTTCGAGCAGATCGGCACGCGCCGGCGCGGCCCGGTGCGGGCGCGAAACGCCGCCCAGGATCTTTACCTGCGCACCCTGAAACGCCACGAGCTGGTGTTCGCCGAAGGTCCCGCCGGCACCGGCAAGACCTGGCTCGCCGTCGGCTACGCCGTGCTGCTGCTGGAGCAGGGCGCCGTCGAGCGCCTGATCCTGTCGCGTCCCGCCGTCGAGGCCGGCGAACGGCTCGGCTTCCTGCCCGGCGACATGCGCGACAAGGTCGATCCCTATCTCCGGCCAATCTTCGACGCCCTCGCCGACTTCATGGACCCCCGCATGCTGGAGCGCGGCATGCAGACCGGCATGATCGAGGTCGCCCCGCTCGCCTTCATGCGCGGGCGCACGTTGAGCAACGCCTGCGTTCTGCTCGATGAGGCGCAGAACGCGACCTCCGTGCAGATGAAAATGTTCCTGACCCGGCTCGGCGAAGGCTCGCGCATGATCGTCACCGGCGATCCGTCGCAGACCGACCTTCCGATTGGCCAGAAGTCGGGCCTCAGCGAAGCGATCCAGCTGCTCGCCGGCCTTGAAGGCATCGGCCATGTCATTTTCAAAGAGGGCGACGTCGTCCGCCACGATCTGGTGCGGCGCATCGTCGGCGCCTATGAGCACGCGCACGCGCGTGCTTTGGGGCCCGAAGAATTGCGCCCGGACTCGAAGGCGAGGCGATGAAGCCCGTGATCGACATTGCGATCGAGGCGGAGGCGTGGGACGCGTTCGCGGACCCCGCCCTGCTCGCCAAGGCCGTGATCGGCCAGACTATCAGCCAGAGCGGCATCAGGATCGCCGACGGCGCCGAAATCAGCATCGTCCTCTGCGACGACGCCTTTATCGCGGAGCTGAACCGCAAATGGCGCGGCCTCGACAAGGCGACCAACGTGCTCTCCTTTCCGAGCGGCGGTCCGGTCGCCTCAACGCCCGTGCTTGGCGACATCGTGATCGCCTACGAAACCACGTCGAGAGAGGCCGCCGAGGCGGAAAAGCCGCTCCGCGATCATGTCGCGCATCTGCTGGCGCACGGCTTCTTGCATTTGATAGGATATGATCACGTCGCCGACGCCGACGCGGAGACGATGGAGGCGATGGAGCGCGCCGTGCTGGCGCGCCTCGGGATCGCCGACCCTTACGCCGCGCCGCGGGCGCCGGCCGAAAAGTGACGACGATCATGAGCGAACGCGAAAGTCCGGCGCCGGGCGAGGCTGGATCGGACCGGGCCGCCCCCAAACCGAGCCTGTTCGACCGCCTGCGCGCCGTGTTCGGTCTCGGCGGCGCCTCGATCCGCGACGACATTCAGGATGCGCTCGCCGATTCGACCGAGGTCGACGTTTCGCTGCAAGAGCGCACTATGCTGAAGAATGTCCTCGCCTTGCATGAGGTTCAGGTCGAGGACGTCATGGTTCCGCGCGCCGACATCGTCGCCGTCCCGCTCGACTGTAGCCTCGTCGATGTGCTGAGGACGTTTCGCACCGCCGGACATTCGCGCCTGCCTGTGCATGGCGATACGCTCGACGATCCGCGCGGCATGATCCATATCCGCGATTTCCTCGCCTATCTCACCGCCTCCATTCCCAACGCGGAGGAGCCCGAATCTCCAGCTGCTCCGCCCTCGCCCGCTGCTCCGCCCGCGCCGGAGCCGGCCGCTGGCAAAGTCAGGAATTTCCCCGATCTCGACGTTCCCCTGTCGGAAGCGAACATCCTGCGTCCGGTGCTGTTCGCGCCGCCGTCGATGCCCGCGCTCGACCTCCTTCTCAAAATGCAGGCGACGCGCACGCATATGGCCCTCGTGATCGATGAATATGGCGGCACCGACGGTCTTGCCTCGATCGAGGATATCGTCGAAATGATCGTCGGCGACATCGAGGACGAGCACGACCTCGACGAAAGTCCCGAAATCGCAGCCAGCGGCGACGGCGGCTTCATTGTCGACGCGCGCGCAAGCCTTGAGGATGTGTCGCAGGCGATCGACGCCGATCTTACCGCGATTAGCGACGCCGAGGAGGTCGACACCCTCGGCGGCCTCATCACGACGCTCGCCGGCCACGTCCCGGTGCGTGGCGAAATCATCGTCGAAGGCGGCCTCGAATTCGAGATTCTTGACGCCGATCCGCGTCGCGTGAAGCGCGTCAGGATCCGCCTCGGCGTCAAGGATCAGTCCGAAAAAGCCAGCGAGCCGGAAGCCGCCGCGCGCGCCGACGACGCCGCGAAGGCGCATTGACGGATCGCCGCCCGACATGTTCGCTTTCGCCGCATGGATCGCCAACGCAGCCGGCTGGCGCCGCGGCCTGATCGCCTTCGCCGCCGGCGCGGCCGGGGCGCTCGCCATGGCGCCCTTCGACATCTGGCCCGCGCTCGCAATTCCGATGACAGTCGCCGTCTGGCTGATCGACGGCTCTCGTGATCCGAACCCGAAGAAAGCGCCGACAACGTCGTGGCGCGACTGGCGCCGGTCCGGCCTTTGGACGTCCGCCCGCCGCGCGTTCGGGGCCGGCTGGTGGTGGGGCTTCGGCTTTTTCCTCGCCGGCCTCTGGTGGCTCGGCGCAGCGTTCCTCGCCGACGGCGGCCAATATGTCTACGCCATGCCGCTCGGCGTCATCGGACTGCCCGCCGCCATGGCGCTCTATCCGGCGTTCGGCTTCATGCTGGCGCGTCTCGTCTGGACGCCGGGACCAGCGCGCATCCTCGCCTTCGCCGCGGCGCTGACCTTGACCGAGTGGCTGCGCGGCAATCTCTTCACCGGCTTTCCCTGGAACGCCTTCGGCATGGCCCTCGGCGGCGATCTCGCCATGGCGCAGCTCGCCTCGCTGATCGGCCTTAACGGCCTGACGCTCGTCGCGATCCTGATTTTTTCGGCGCCGGCGACGCTCGCCGCGAAGCCTTTGTCCATGCGCCAGCTCGCGCCCTGCGGCGCGGCGCTGATCGCGCTCGCCGCCATTTTCGCCTTCGGCGCTGTCCGGCTGGCGCATGCGAAAAACGGCTTCGTCGCCGGCGTCGCGCTCAAGATCATGCAGCCCAATATCGCGCAGGACGACAAGTTCCGGCCCGAATACAAGGACGAGATCCTCGCCGATTACCTTAAGCTTTCGGACCTCGCCAAAGACGCGGATTCGACCGACGTCACCGTCGTCGTCTGGCCTGAATCGGCGTTTCCGTTCATATTGTCGCGCGACGCCGAGGCGATGGCTGAAATCGCGGCCGCGCTGCCGCTTGGCTCCTTTCTCGTCACCGGCGCCGCGCGGGTCGAGGAAGACCCCGCGAGCCCCGCCGGCGGGCTCGACCCGCCCTCGCCGCAGCTCCCCCATCCGGTCTTTTTCAACGCCATTCAGGTCATCGCCAGCAGCGGTGCGATCCTCGACACCTACGATAAGGCCCATCTGGTGCCTTTTGGCGAATATCTGCCGTTCGAATCAGCGCTCTCCCGGGTAGGACTGCATCACTTCGTCCATATTCCCGGCGGCTTCGAAGCCGGATCAATGCGCAGGACGCTGAATGTGCCAGGATTGCCGCCGATCGCGCCCCTGATTTGCTATGAGGCGATTTTTCCGGGCGAAGCCCTGCCGCAAGAGAGGGGCGCGCCGCGCCCGGGCCTGATGCTGAACGTGACGGACGACGGCTGGTTCGGACTGACCGCCGGTCCCTATCAGCATTTCGCAGAGGCGAGGCTCCGCGCGATCGAGGAGGGATTGCCGCTGGTGCGCGCGGCGAACACTGGGATTTCGGCGATCGTCGACCCTTACGGGCGGATTCTGGAGCTGTTGCCGCTTGGCGCGGTCGGCTTGCTGAAAGGATCGCTGCCGCTGCCTGTCGCGCCGCCGGCCTTCGCCCACGCGCCGTTCCTGACGGCTTTCCTGCCATGGCTCGCAGTCGTCGCAGCGGCGGCGCTCTGGCGAAGAGGGGGCGAGTCGGGAGGTGTGTGATCGAGAAATTTGACAATGACGCGTCAGATGTCATTTAATTATTTTTGTCTTTCGTCATCGACCCGGCGGATTGCTCCATTTTTCGCTGGAAATGGGCTGTTTTGTTTTCGATGGACGCAGGCGTTTTCGTCTTCGAGGGATACGCGTGCTCCATTTTCAATGGATGCAAAGATTCCGTTTTCGATGGATAAATGTCAAAAAAGTTGAATCGCCAACCGACCCGGCGCTTTTGGTATAATGGCTCGCAAAAAATGATCTATCGTGTGACTAGGTGGGGGCAATGAACGACCAAAGCATTGCAGTGGAAAAGATCAAGAAGGTGCCCAATCCGATCGATCGTTACGTCGGCAGCCGCGTGCGCATGAGGCGGGTGATTCTGGGCATGAGCCAGGAGAAACTCGGCGAAGCCCTGGGTCTGACGTTTCAGCAGGTCCAGAAGTACGAGAAGGGCGCGAACCGGATCGGCGCGAGCCGGCTGCAGCAGATCTCCCGCACGCTCGACGTTCCGCCGGCGTTCTTCTTCGAGGGCGCTCCGTCTTTCGAAGCCGCGGCGGGGCCGCCGGAAAGCCGCCTTGGCGTCGCCGAGGAGTCGAACACGAGCTATGTCGCGGATTTCCTGTCCACCGCGGAGGGACTTCATCTCAACCTGGCTTTCGCGCGCATTCATGATCCGAAGGTGCGCAAGCGGATCATCGATCTCGTCTCGGCGCTCGCTGGCGAGGATTCCAGCGGCGATTTAGCGCGGCGCCCCGATGAAGATAACCTGCGCGGCTAGAGCATTTTTCTAGGCTGCAATGATTTTGGATTGATCAATCCAAAATCAAAAACGTGAGCCATTCCAATGCTCTAGAGGACGCGGGCGGAAAACCGGCCGCCGCCTCTCGACATTCTGCCCCAGGGCGAGTTTGCGAGGCGAGAATCGCTAAGCGAGGCGCGCCGGGGATTTGGCGTTGAAGGCGGCGGGGCCGCACGGCCCTTGCGCGGCCCCTCCCCCGGCGATTTTGTTTTTGACAGGTTTCGATGCCGCTTTACGGCGCTGGAGGGTCGACCTGGCGGCGGCGCTCGATCGGCCGGCGGCCTATTCCGCAGCTTCGGCTACGACCTCTATCGGCGTGAGGCCGGTAGCTTGTCGGACCGACGCTTCGAGCGCGTGCGAGATCTCGCCCAGGGCAAAATGGACGGCCCCATGCTCTGGGCTCCTGTGACGCCCGAGGATGTAATGCCGGATGCCGCATTTCCGGTAGATGCGCGCGTTGGGCGCTTCATAGATCGCGGTCAATTGCGATACGCCATGCGCGAGACCGAAGAGACAGGTTCCGAGCATAACCTCGCAGACAGCGCGCGAGACCCCGTTCGGCTGCAGGCGCGTGTCCTCCAGAACGGCGAAACGAGTCGCCTCCCATATCGTGGGCGAGCGGATCATGAGATCCGGAAACATATCCTTGAAGGCGCCGGTGGCCATAGGGTGGGTCAACGTGCTCAACAGGCGCACGGAGCCCACAAGAGAGCCGTCGGGCAGCAGACTGCAGACATAGACGGTATCGTCGCGATCGTATTCATCGTATTCAAAGTCGCCCTTGACGGTTTTGATGTCCCATTTCTTCTGGTCGACAAACACTTTCTTGCGTTGGCGAAACATCTCGTTGAAGATTTCAGGCTGTTCATGGCGTTCATAGCCGTAGAGGTATCTGATCACTTAAGGGCTCCTCAAATCGCGGATGCCCCAATTTGATGGTCTGCGCGGGCAAAAATCTATTCCCCTGATCGGGGATAGGCAGAGAGAACCCGTCCCACGTGCGACGCCGCGCCGCAGGCAGGAGACATGCTGGAAGGGAGCGCGAACGGCCCGCCTCGCAGACGGGCTGACCGGAGCGCCGCAATTTTGAAATTCAGCTAGGACCATGCTCTCCGCATGACCCTGTCCAGAAAGTCCGCAGCCTCTTCGGATCGTCCTTCGGCCATCCTTAGGCGGGACCACCGCAAATCGGACAGGGTATCTCTCTTACACGCAAAATGATTCATGATTAATGATGACTTATGACCTTTTGTATTTATAATAATCGCGTCGCGTCCGCCCCGATCAGCGGATCAACCCGGCGCGGATGGCTTTCGTCACCGCATGGACGCGGTTGACGGCCTGCAGCTTGAAACGCGCAGAATCGAGATGCGACTTCACCGTTTCCGCCGAAATTCGCATCAAAATCGCGATATCATTGAGTGTGTTGCCTTCAGCCGACCATTCCAGCGCTTCGATCTCGCGCTTGGTGATGACGTTGAGATCGACAGGCACATCCTCGACATGCAGTTGAAAGGCGCGCTGGTGCACGTAGTGCGCGACATGCACAAGATCCTTCATGAGATCGTGGCGGCGCTCCGACCATTCTCGACCGCTTTCGTCCGATGTGACGCCGAACAGCGCCCAGACGCCGTTGGTCGGGCCGCGCACGGGAATGGTCAGCCCCTGGCGCCGCCGCTCGCCCGGGGCGCCGCCTTTCGATTCGCACGCGGGCAGCCGCGCCCAATCGACCGGGAGCAGGAAGCGCGCGCCGGCGCTGAAGGCGGGCTCGAACGCCGCCTTGTAAAGAGCGCGCGGATCGTTGAGCGAGGCCCCTCCATAGGAGACCATGATGAAAGGATCGGCGAGGGATCGCCCACGAAACGAGGGACAATAATAAGCGACTTCGGAAAGCGCGTAATGGCGTCTAATAAACGCAAGAAACGCATCCAGAGATTGATCCGAAAGGTCGGCCTCAAGTTGAAGCAGCGCTCCGATGTCGACATCGTCGAGCCTCAGCATACGTCACCCGCTTTTGTTTTTCGTATTTAGTAGATGTTTGATTATTGCATAGCCGCCGCCAGGGCACGCAGTCAACGCCTGCGAAAAACGGCCCCGACCACCGTTAGTGACTTCTGCTTGGCCGGGCTGCATCTCTCTACATTGAGGATCGACGCCAGGATCAGAAACGTAAGACTTTCGCGGCGACTCGATCAAACCGCAGCACTCCCGCCAAGCGTCCGAAATAAAAAACATCGAACCGAGATCGGATCGGCCGGCGGATATGTCAAATTCAGGCGATTGGCGTAAAATTAAAACGAGCCAAGGCCTGGGCGCCCCGCCGAGTTTAATTTTCACAGAATTTCACAAGATTAATCTGACGATTATCGATATTCGTACCACTATTTTTGTCATCAGAACGCATTCAGCCGTCGGCCAATCAAAGGCTAGCGCTAGCACATTGGTATCGAGCCATGATATTGCGCCGCGTGAATCACCCAAATAGGTGAAGATGCAATGAAAAAATCCGTGTATATTTTCCCTGTCATTTGGAGATAGCGATATTATGAAGATCGTTAATGAAAACGGCGAGCGGGATGCGCACTTTCGAATTGTGGAGGTCGCAACGCGTTTGTTCGGTCAGATTGGTTTTCAGAAAACAACGGTCTCCGATATTGCGCGGGAACTTCACATGTCGCCCGCCAATATCTACCGTTTCTTCTCCGCCAAGGCCGAAATCAACGAGGCCGTCGCACGCCACCTTCTCGCCGAAATCGAAGTCGCTCTCGAAAATATAGCGAAGGAGGGCGGCCCGGCGAGCAAGCAGTTGCGCGCGTCCATCGTCGCGATCGAAAAGCGGAGCGCCCATCTCTTTCTCGAAAATCGCAAGCTGCACGAACTGGTCGAAACCGCGTTCAATGAAAACTGGCCGGTCGTGCATGAGCATGTGCAAAAGCTGAATGACGCGCTGGCCGCGGTCATCGCACATGGCAATGCCGAGGGAGAGTTTCACGTCGAAGATTGCGACCTCGCGGCGATTCTCGTGCGCAGCGCGTGCATCCGCTTTTGCCATCCGCGCCTGCTGGTCGAGTGCGCGAAAGACCCCGAGCCGACGATCGACGAGATGATCGATTTCTGCCTCGTCGCCCTCCGATAGGAAGGCTTTCCAGCTCGCCGCGGCAAGCCTGGCCGGACGCGTGCGATCTTCCGGCGCAAGGGGAGTCGCCCCCCAGAATTACCCCGGCGCCGACATGTACGTCGCTTTGCAAAACGGCGCCGTGCACTGGCGCGCCATTTGACCGCCACAATCGACAGGCCGGACCATTGCTCCGTCGCGCAGCCATTATTGTGAATCTTTAGTATAATTCGCTGGGACCTGGAGGACGCCTCCGCTTGCTTGGCGCGATTAGAGATGTGCTAATTTTGTAACAGGCCGCGACATACTGCATCTTTGCCCTAGAGTCTGCGAGCGTTCTTCTGGTCCGAACCGCATAGACAGGTTATCTATCGAGGCAGGCAAAGAGGGGCGAAGTTCATGCTGGATTTTCGATTGGGCGGGATCACCCTGGCGGCGGCGGCAACGCTCAGCCTTGGCGGCTGTGGCGGCTTTCTTCCGAACAGTGGACCGACGTCGATTGACGTGCTCACCCAGAAATCCGACGTTACGCCCTATGCGTTGATCAAGCTCGCCCCGGAAACGGTCGACATTCTGGCGGCCTATGAGCCGAAAGGGCTGGCCGGCGCCTTCACGGATCGCCGCCCCGCCTCCAACATCAAATTTGGCGTCGGCGACATCGTGTCGACGACGATCTTCGAGGCGACGGCGGGGGGCCTTTTCATCCCGCTCGACGCCGGCGCGCGGCCGGGCAATTTCGTCGCCCTTCCCGACCAGGCCGTCGACAACTCCGGCAACATCACCATTCCCTTCGCGGGCGTCATCCGCGCGGCCGGCCGCACCAATGTCGAAATCCAGAACGAGATCGTCGAAAAGATCAAAAACCGCGCGATCGAGCCGCAGGTCATCGTCAGCCTGGCGCAGCAGAGAACCTCGCTCATCACCGTCGTCGGCGAGGTGAACACGCCGCTTCGCTTCGCCGTGCCCGCGGCGGGCGCCGGCGACCGCGTCCTCGACGCCATCACGCGCGCCGGCGGCATCAAGGACCAGGGCTACGCCACCTGGGTGATGCTCGAACGCGACGGCAAACGCGCGACCGTGCCCTTTGAAAATCTGCTCATGAACGCGGCGAACAACATCTATATCCAGCCCGGCGACCGGATTTACGTCTATCAGGAACAGCAGAAATTCATCGTCTTCGGCGCCTCCGGCGCGGCCGACGTGCTGGGCAACCAGGGCGAATTCCCGTTTGACGCCTGGCGGATCAACCTCGCAGAGGCCGTCGCAAAGGCCGGCGGAGTCCAGGACGCCCGCGCCGACTCAGGCTCCATTTTCCTTTATCGCCGCGAGCCGAAGGATGTTGCGAAACTGCTTGGCGCCGACGTCTCCCGTTTCAGGGGCGATCTTGTTCCAATCATTTTCCAGGTCAACTTCCGCGATCCCGGCGGCTATTTCCTCGCCACCCGGACGCAGATCCGAAACGGCGACGTCATTTTTGTCGCGAACTCGCAATCCTACGACATCGAGAAATTCTTCAACTTCGTGACCTCTGGGACGACCGCGGCGATCGGCGTCACGACCGCCGTCACCGGCGTGCCAACGGCGTCGGCGGCCGTTCACGGGATTACATCGACTTCGGTATCTACTACGTCGGGGGTGCCTGGTACGTCGAGCGCGGTTGGCACGACGGTTGTGACAACGCGGCCTTGATCGAAGCCGCCGGTCCAGACCTACGATCTGGTGCGGCGGGCTTTTCCGACAGCGGTTACAAGCGAACCGGGCGCCGGTTCGCTTGATTGCACAAGTTAGGGGTGACAGGAAATTCGGGTTCGCAGGCGCCCGTTTAAGTCGATGCGGGCTCGACGACGGGATGGACGCTGACCTCAAAAGGGCGCGTTCATTTTGGATGCCGCTTCCCACCTGACGCCAGCGGCCGCTCCTTAGGCCGGCGCCGATCGAAATTCCTCGTTCATCGAAACTTTTCGTTCATCGCAACTCCGCTGTCTGCGCACAAGTCGCCAACAGAGTTTCGAAACGCCGGCCAATCTCGACGAGATCGAATTTCTTGTCCGCATAGGCTCTGGCGCGCACGCCGCAGGCCCGCCGCTGCGCCTCGTCATCGAGAAGCGTCTTGATGGCGGCGACGAACCCATTCGCATCGTCGGGTGCGGTGACGATTCCAGAACCCGCCTGCGCGATGATTTTCGCGGCCAGATTGGTCTTGGCGGCGGAAAGAACGATCGCGCGCCCGCTGCAGTGATAAGATAAAATCTTCGAGGGAACGGAATAGGCCGCGGCGTCAGGCTCGATCATGGCGATCAACACATCGGCCGCGGCGAGGACGTCGCCATACTTCTCGAAGGGCTGGAACGGGAGCAGGATCAAATCGCGAAGACCCTCCTCGGCGGCGGTCTTGCGCAAGAAGTCGATTTGCGGTCCTTCCGAAGCGACGACGATTTTGACGTCATCGCCCGAGACGGCGAATTTGCGAGCCGCCGCGAGAATCAGATCCGGATTGTGCTTCAGGCCGAGCGTCCCCGTGTAGAGAACCAGCTTGCTGTCCCCGAGACCTTGCTCCTCGCGCCACGGGTTACGGCGCGCGCCGACGGTGATTTTATCCTTCGGCGCCCAGTTCTCGATCACCGATATGCGATCCGCGGCGACGCCCCATGCGTTGAGCTGGGGCAGGAAATCCGTGGTGATGGCGAAGACGTGGGTCGACTGGCGTAGCAATCGCCTTTCGAGGCGCTCATAGACCAGACCGATCAGATGACCGGCCACCGGTATCTTGGCGCTCAATATGCTCTTGATGGCGTTCGAGTAGATGTCTTGCAACCAGAACGCGAACGGAATGCGCGCGCCGCGGCAAAAATTCTGAATCCGCTGCTGCGCGTCAAGCGGGTTATTGGAGGCGATCACAACGTCGGGACGAAAGGACTTGAGTTCGTCGGTGACGAGTTGCGCGTAACGGATTTCCTGGCCGCGCCGTCGAACGAAGTTGTATTTCTGGAAGGGTTCGCCGAGCGCGATCCCCTTGATGGCGAAACCAGCGGGATCGTCCGGCTTGCGAATGAGATCGCCCTTCGGCGTTTGAAAATCGGCGGAATAGAGGTGCAGGACGGCGTGCCCAAGCCGCGCCAGCTCACGACTCAGTTCGATCTGAAAGGGGTGGCCCGAATAGTCGTTCACGACAATTCGCATTGGATGCTCTCGATAATGGTACATTAGGCCTCCTCGTGAACGATCTCCTAAAGAAGCGGATCGAAGCGCGCCTCCCGACGGAGGTCGGCGCCCGCGGCGCGGACCCTCTACGGCGATTGACGCGTCTTGGGCCCCTACGTCCGGTCGGCGTCGGGCGGAAGCTCCAACTGCGCCGATGCGCATTTCCACGCGCGCCGGTTCGCGCTACCCGGCGCCGGGATAACGCGTCGGCCTCCTGGTCGTCCGACCCCGACATTCGCATCCGCGAACGCCGCGACAAGTCGGCCCACAACATATTGGTCTGGCGGATAAAATTGCCTGATGCTTGGGAGCCAAGCGTCAGGTTTTATCCACTAGAGCACTTTCGAGCGAAGTGGACGCCGGTTCGCGTGAAGAAAATGCGATAACGTAAAAAGTTAGAGCATTTCTCGATTCCATGGGATCAAAAAATGCTCCAGACGAGCGAAAACGCTACGAATTGACGCGGAGCGCGCCGGAGTTTCCCAGCGCCCGCTGCTCGATCCATTGATAGGTGGTTTCGAGCCCTTTGCGCAGCGATTGACTCGGCGCCCAACCGAGCTTTTCGCGAATGAGGCGATTATCCGAATTGCGCCCGCGCACGCCAAGCGGTCCGGGGATGTGTTTCTTCTTGACGCTCTTGCCGGCGATGTCGCTGACGATGTCGACGAGCTGGTTGATCGTGACCATTTCCTCGGAGCCGATATTGACTGGTCCCTCGAAAGTCTTCGAACGCAAGAGCCGGACAGTTCCTTCGACGCATTCGTCGATGTAGAGAAACGACCTGGTTTGCTTGCCGTCGCCCCAGATCTCGATCTCGCCGCCCGAATTTGTCTTGGCGATCTTGCGGCAAATAGCCGCCGGCGCCTTCTCCTTGCCGCCGTCCCAGGTCCCTTCAGGACCGAAAATATTATGATAGCGGGCGACGCGATTTTGCATGCCGTAATTGCGGTTATAGGCCAGATACAGGCGCTCGCTGAAGAGCTTCTCCCAACCATATTCGCTGTCGGGCGCGGCCGGATAGGCCGATGATTCCGCGCAGTTCGGGTTTTCCGGGTCGGTCTGGTTGTACGCGGGATACATACACGCGGACGATGAGTAGAAGACGTTCTTGATGTTGCGCTTCAAACAGGCGTCGAGCATGTTGAGATTGACGGTCGCCGAATTATGCATGATGTCCGCGTCATGCTCGCCGGTGAAGATATAGCCGGCGCCGCCCATGTCGGCCGCGAGCTGATAAACCTCGTCGAAACGCGCATCGACGATGGACCGGCAAAAATCCTGATCGCGAAGATCGCCGATGATGAAATCGTCGGCTTCCGTTTCGGCATGTTCGTGGAATTTGAGATCGACGCCGCGCACCCAAAATCCCTCACGCTTCAATCGTTTGGTAAGGTGCCCGCCGATGAACCCTCCAGCTCCGCACACAATTGCTCGTTTTTGCACTTGAACCCTCATGCTTGCATTCCGACAATTGCGATTTCCAAGACCAGCGCTTGAAATCCTAAGGGCGCCGGCTTCGGCGCGTCATGGCCGGGCGAGGGCGCTCCGCTCGGCTAGGTCGCCGACCTCAAGGCCCCGTCCTTCTCGAACCGATCATATCTCAGTTCCCGCACAGCTCCAGTCAACTGCAAGTGTTTGGTGCAGGTTGGCCCTGCCGTCAAGGTCGATTGCGCAATCCCGCATGTAGTTTCGCGCGCCGCTTGATTCAGCTGCAACGTAAGACCTAAAGGTTGCAATTTTTTGGCGTGGGAATAGCGAGAAAATAGTGAATCGATCGAAAGAAAATGCGCGGATCGGTCGCAGGAACGTCAAGATCGTCTTCGCTCCAAGCGAAAATCGCGCCGCGTCGCCCGTCGTGGCCGCAACGCCGCGAAGGCTTTGCTGACGGCGTGAAATTGGCGGCTGAAAAACTCTCGCGAAAGTTGCTTGCGGAAAGATTTTGCGAAAATTGTTTGCCTGCGCTTCGCCGCGCAGAGCATATTTGCGTCCATATATGGAGCGGTCGATCTTCGCAGACAGGAATTCTCCATGTGCGGGCGTTTCGCCATCACACTTCCGCCGGAGGCGGTGCGGCGCTTCTTTCGCTATGTTGAACAACCGAATTTTCCGCCGCGCTACAATATCGCCCCGACCCAGCCCGTTGCGATCGTGCGCGGCCGGATCGGCGCGGATGGCGGCGTCGAGCGCCATTTCGATCTCGTCCGCTGGGGCTTGTTGCCGCCCTTCGTCAAGGACCCTCGGCAATTTCCGCTGATCGTCAACGCGCGAAGCGAAACGCTCCTCACCAAGCCGAGTTTCATGAACGCGTTCAAACGCCGGCGCTGCCTCTTCGTCGCGGACGCTTTTTACGAATGGCGGCGCGAAGGCGGGAGCCGGGCCGCGCTGCCCTATCTGTTCCAGCGCAGCGACGGCGCGCCCCTCGGCCTTGGCGGAATTTGGGAAAGCTGGATCGGCCCGAACGGCGAAGAGCTGGATACCGCCTGCATCATCACGACGGCGGCGAATGGCGCGAGCGCGGCGATCCACGACCGGCTGCCGGCGATCATCGAGCCCGAATCTTTCGACATCTGGCTCGATCCGGACGAGGCGCGCGCCGACGCGGCCTTCGCCCTCTTGCGCCCGCCCGAGAACAGCGTGCTGCGCTTTTTCGAGATCGGACCCGCCGTGAACAAAGCGGACAATGATTCGGCCGAAGTGCAAACACCCGTGGCGGAAGAACCCACGGCCGGAGCGCAAGAGCCCGCGCCGCCGGCGCGCCGCAGCCTTTTCTAGGTCGGCCTCTCCTCGCTCCTTCGCCGACACCCCTTCGCCAATTCTCGCGCCGGGAAAAAATTTCGATTTCTTCGTTTTTTTATTCCTTCGCAAAGCGAAGCATGCGGCTCTGGGCGAAAATGAACTCTGATTGCTGCGACCAAGCAGCAAATCTAAGGTATTGCGGGCGAGCTTATTCGCGAAGGAGGAAGGATTGTTGCCATGTTCGGCTGGTTCAAGGGTTTCCGAATTGGAAATATCATTCAGGACGTCCCGATTGAGCTTGCGCAATGCGAGTTCAACTGCCGGTCGACGAATTGCCAGAATGGCGCTTCGGAGAAGTGCAAAAACAGGCTTCTGGCGCTGGAGCGGGAGGCTACCTACGCAAAGGCGATTTCCGAAAGCGCGGCGACCGACCGAAATCCTCCGGGGACGCAGCGGAACTGACGCATCTGGGGAACGAAACCCGCCCCTTGGGATTTTACTGACGATCATCGGAAATCCGCGCGGCGCGGCGGCCTTCTCGTTCACGCCCAATTCACGCTCAAAGGCCCAATAAAGGACCGCGCGAGGACACGGGGACCAAGGGAGGTCTGGCAATGACAATCAGGAACGTCGAGATCCTAGTGGCCGGAGGCCTGTTACTCGGCGGCGCCGTGGTTTGCCCCATGACGGCTTCGGCGGCGCCGATGCTTGATCCGGGCGTTGCGACAGCCGCGCAGGCGGCGCCAGCAGCAATCGAAGATGCGCGTTGGGTCTGCGGGCCCTATCGCTGCTGGTGGCGCCCAAACTATTATTACGGCTATGGCTGGCATCGGCCGTGGGGCTATTACGGCTGGCATCGGCCCTGGGGCTATGGCTGGCATGGCGGATGGCATCGCGGCTGGGGATGGCGCGGCGGGTGGCATCACGGCTGGCGCGGCGGATGGCATCACGGCTGGCGGCGCTGAAAAGAACTCGCTTTGGGAATCGCCGCGTCCATCGCCCCATGGGCGAACGCGGCGGTCCTGACGTCGCCCATCCCGGGCAAAGCTCAAGAAAAACGAGAGATGGCTCCCTGAGCAGGACTCGAACCTGCGACCGATCGATTAACAGTCGATTGCTCTACCAGCTGAGCTATCAGGGATCATGCGGGGCATGCCGCGCAAGAGAAAGGGCATATAGCAAGCTTGACCCCGGTTTGCCAAGCAGGAATCGGCCAAGCCGCAATGGGCGAAGCGGCGATCCGCCCGCGCTTCTCTCGCCTTCGCCCGCGCGCGAAGCATTCCTTGCCCCGGCGCCATTTCTTTTGCTATAGGCGAAGACGCGCTGTCGTCGCGACGGAGGCCTCGTGGCGGAGTGGTTACGCAGAGGACTGCAAATCCTTGCACCCCGGTTCGATTCCGGGCGAGGCCTCCAGATTTAAGGCGCGCGCCTTGCGGCCCGTTCGGGGCCGGCCTTTTCCCCCTCGCCTGCCGCGCCGCCGCCGCGAAAATCGGATTCGCCGCGGCAGGCCTCCTCATTAAGGCGTAAGCGTTGAGCGTTGAGACATTTGAAGTCAGCGAAGATGAAGACGGCTTGCGGCTCGATCGCTGGTTCAAGCGCCGCCTGCCCGCGCTATCGCTGTCGCATCTGAACAAGATCGTGCGCACCGGACAGGTGCGCGTCGACGGCGCGCGCGTCAAAACCGCGACTCGCCTCGCGCAGGGCCAGAGCGTGCGCGTGCCGCCGCTCAATCTCGACGCCTCCGCGGCGGCCCCACGGGAGCCGGAGATCTCGCAGGACGATGCGCGCGACATCCGCGATATGATCCTCTTCGAGGATAAGGATCTGATGGTCCTCAACAAGCCCTATGGCCTCGCCGTGCAGGGCGGCTCCGGCATGAAGCGCCATATCGACGGCATGCTCGCCTCGCTGCCCAACGAACGCGGCGAGCGCCCCGTGCTGGTGCATCGCCTCGACCGCGACACCTCCGGCGTGCTGCTCGTCGCCAAGACGCGCAAGATCGCAGCCGATCTTGGCGCGCTGTTCCGCTCGCGCCAGGCGCAGAAGATTTACTGGGCGCTGGTGGAGGGCGTTCCGAAGCCGGCGCAAGGCAAGATCTCGCTGTTTCTCGCCAAGGGCGAAGGCATGGGCGAAAGCCGGTCCGCCCCGCGCAGCGGAGAAGACCGCGCCGCAATGGAGAAGATGCGCGTCGCCAGGCATGGCGACGAGGACGCGCAGCATTCGGTGACCTATTACGCGATCGTCGATACCTTCGCGCCGCGCGCGGCGTGGCTGTCGATGAAGCCGATCACCGGCCGCACGCATCAGCTGCGCGCGCATGCCGAGGCGATCGGCCATCCGATCATCGGCGACCCGAAATATGGCCTGTTGCCCAAGAACGATCCGCGCCGCAACGATCCCCTGCGCGCGATCCCGGAGACGGTCGAGCGCAAGCTGCATCTGCTGGCGCGCCGCCTCGTGCTGCCGCATCCACGCGGCGGCGTCATCGACATTACGGCGCCCTTGCCGCCGCATATGAAGCGCTCGTTCGAGATCTTCGGCTTCGACGCCAAGCAATATGATCCCATTGAGGCTGCGCCGGAGTAAGCGCGCGAGGGGTTTGCGCCGATCCCATCTCTTTCGCTCGGCGCTTTGTTCACCTTCTGTTTTTGGCGGCGGAGCCATCCGCTGTTACGCTCCTGACCAGATTTGGCCTCTCGAAAGGGGAGCATCTGGTTGGACGCGGCGGATGACATTGCACGGGAATTCGAGAGGCGCACGCGGCCCGGCCGCGTCTCGCCCCAGATGGCGGTCACGGGCGAGGGAATCGTTCTGGGGCCGGGAACCATTCTCGCGCGGATGGAGACGGACGCGCAATCGCCCCCGGCTTGTCTTCGACCCGCGCGGCGCGGCGGCGATTCTCTGCACGGCTCTGGAGCAGCCGGTTGGTCCGCATCTCCTCGGCAAGATGCGGCGGGCGGTGGAATTGTGGAACGCGGGCGAGCATGCGCTGGCGCAATTCCATCTGATCTTCGCCGGGCTGCCGCCCTGCGGCGACGAGGGCGCCCAACTGCGCATCTTCGTCGCCGAGAAAATGCTCGAAGCCGGAGTGAGCCCGGATGTTCTCCTCAAGGCGCAAGGGGTCGATCCAGCTTCCCTTGCCGCCTTCGACGCGCCGCTGGCGAAATTCAATTTCAACGAGGCGCAGTCACGTGACTGGCATGGCCGATGGGATGGCCGCGGCAATGTCGAGGAGGCGGCCTGGCGGCGCGGCAAGAATCGGCTGAAGCCGCTCATCGATTTTCTGGAATCGCTCGGCTCGCGTGCGCGAAGGTGGCGCCGCGAGGAGGAAAAGCCGCATGAAGTCGAGCCGGCGCGGCCGAAGCCCGAGACCGAGCGGCCAGGAACCCGGCTGGAATATGCCAAACCGGACTATCCTCTGCCCCGGCCGGGCAAAGGCGAGCCGGTCGATCTTCCGGGGCTGCCGGGGGTAAAGGGGACAGACCAAACAAATCGTGGAGCAAAAGCGGCGGATTACAACACTGACCTTACGCGCGGAGAGTTCGAAAGTAGACTTCTCGAACAAGGGTGGAGCGCCCAACCAACATCTGATGGCAAGGCGATGAACTACTCCTCGCCCGATGGCGCCCGTTATTCCGTTCGGGATTTCTCAAAATCGACGGGCGGAGCGACGGCCGAATATTTCCATCCACAAAGCAATACAAAAGATGCCGATATGAAACTTAGATTGAGGAGCGAATGATGAGCGGAGACTTCTTGACGATTGACAACTACCAAAGAGTTACTGAAATAGTCCAGCGCGCCTTTCATGCCGACCTCCTCCTCCCTCAATATGTGTTCAAAAAGAATTACCGATACACGCTGCTTCGGGAGTTCGGCTTGGGATCGGACCTGATGGAAATCATTCACGACGGCCGCTTTTGCAGCCGGACAGACAAGATCCTTCTAAGCGTCCTCGATCCCGATCCAATTTCCTATTTCTATAAGCACTTCGGCAAGCTCAATTCCTTCTGCGTTGGCGCAAACATCACCGACGAAGAATATTCGGCGCTCGTGCGACTCAGCCCCGGCAATGAAGCTGATGCGCTTCTCTATCATGGAGATACGGTTGTCTGGATTCCAGAGCATGCTGATTGGGCGATGTGGGGCCAAAGGGACCGCGAAATTACAGTGATCGGCTTCAACGATCCTCAGATGGCCGACTTTCTCCTGAACGATGTTGGCTATTGGTTTGACGCGGAGACCGCTTTGGAGGTCTTTGCCGGCATGCCTTACACCTCCAACGAGCAGAAGGCCCCTGAGGATTTCGCGCGTCCGCTGGTTGAAAACTACGGCTCGCGCGCCGACCTCGAACGCAAGTTGACGCAGGCCGGGGTGAGGCTTCCGAAAAGACCATGAAGCAGAATGAATATCTGACGATCGACAATTATCCGAATGTCGATGAGATCATCCGCAGCATCTTCCAGGCTGAACGGCTTCTGCCAGACTATGTCTTTCGGAAGCGTTATCGGTTTACGCTCATGGCCGATTGCGAAGGCATGATGGGTCCGGGACTAACCGCCATTCTTCACGACAAACGCTTCTGCCGTCCTACGGACACCATCCTGATGAGCGTGCTGGACCCCGATCCAATCGCCTATTTCCATAAGCGCTACGGCAAAATCAACTCCATGCTTTTCAAAGCTGGCATTTCCGAAGGTGAATACGGCGATCTCCGGCGCCTCGACCCTGGCGTTTCAACAGGCGCGATCCAGTTCAGTTCGAACAGACTGGTCTGGATGCCGGACAATGGACGTTGGGCGATCTGGGGGGACCGGCGAGAGCGGGAGATCGCCGTGATCGGTTTCGACGATCCTGCCCAAGCGGATTTCCTGCTCAACGAGGATGGTTACTGGATCGACGCCGAAACAGCGATCACCGAAGATTTCGCCTCTGCGCCCTATCGCGATCACAAGGCGCCCGAGGATTTCACGCGCGCGCTCATTGAAAACTATGGCTCGCGCAAGGAACTCCAGACCAAGCTTGAGGCGGCGGGCGTGCGGCTGAAGCCGGGCATATGGGCGGATTGACGGGCGACGTTGACAAGCTGAGCCCTCGGAAGGGCTACTTCTCCTCGCTCAACCCGTAGCAGCTCTTCGGAATGCTCGGCGTGTTGAGCTTGATCGGATCGCCGCATTTGTCGCAGCCGGCGAGCGCAAGCGAGGCCAGCGCGAGACCCGCCAGTACGAGGCGCAGGACCAATGACGAGCGCCGCCTCGATCCGTTCCAGAAATCCGTCGCCTTCAGACTCATGCGCCGCCCGCCAATGGTTTACGAATGAGAACAATAGACCACGGGATCGTAATAAAGACCTAAATCGTGGCGATTTGCCGGACGCCCCGCGCGCCGCCGATCATGGCGAGATCGCGCTCCCCCGCTTCGGTCACGGTGACCCGATCGACCTCCGCCGCCGGCGGTCCGCGCCACAGAAGCCGGCACAGCGCCTCGACGCCCGCCGCCGGCCCGGCCAGGGCGGCCTCGACATCGCCGTTCGTCCGGTTGCGTACCCAGCCGCGAAGGCCCAGCGCCTCGGCTTCAGTCTGCGTCCAGGCTCGGTAGCCGACCCCCTGCACGCGCCCGCTGATGACCGCGCGGACAACACGCTCGGGCAAAGGATTTGCGCCGCCAGGCCGATCGCTCATGGGTCTTCGCGCTCCAGATCCGCCGTCACACGGCGACATTGTCGATGAGCCGCGTCCTGCCGAGTTTTCCCGCCGCGAGTAGCCGCACCGGCCCTTCCGCGCGAGAATCGGCGCCCTCGGCGAGCGGCGCCAGAGTCTCCGCATGGCGCGCCTCGATGTAATCAACGACGAAGCCTGACGCCTCGACGCGCGCGCGCGCCGCCGCCACGGCCTCCGCTATGGGGATGCCCGCGCGCAGGTCCGCGGCGCAGCGAAAGAGCGCGGCGTGCAGCGTGGGCGCCGCCTCGCGCTCGTCCGGCGAGAGATAGACATTGCGCGAGGACAGCGCGAGGCCGTCCTTTTCCCGCACGGTCGGCGCGCCAATGATGTCTGCCTCCAAATCAAGGTCGCGGGCGATCTGCGCAATGACCCGGAGCTGCTGGAAATCCTTCTCGCCGAAGATCGCGACCTCGGGCTGGCACTGATTGAGGAGCTTGGCGACGACCGTCGCAACGCCCGCGAAATGGGTTGGCCGAAAGCGATCCTCAAGACCCGCGACCGCCGGGCCGCCGACTTGAAGCAGGGTGGAGAAGCCTTCCGGATACATCGCCTCGACCGGTGGCGCGAAGATGGCGTCGCCCCCGGCGGTGGAAAAGAGTTCGACGTCGGCCTCGAATGTGCGGGGGTAAGAGCCGAAATCCTCGTTGGCGGCGAACTGAGTCGGATTGACGAAGATCGACATGACGACGCGGTCGGCTTGCGCCTTCGCCAGCGTGACCAGCGAGACATGGCCGGCGTGCAGCGCCCCCATGGTCGGCGTCAGGGCGACGCTCTGCCCCCGCGCGCGCCAACCCGCAACGGCCGCCCGCAAGGCGGCGACGTCGCGCAGAACGGGAACGCGGTTTTGCCCGCTAGCGGCCAAGATCGGGGTCCTTTCGATATATACGCCGGAATGGCGATGGGCCTCGCTGGAGGCTTCATGACATGGGCGCCGCGTTTTGATCAATGCGGCGGCGCAGAGGCATCATGAGAACATCGGCGGCTGGACTTCGCCCGAACCTCCGCGTATCTCAAACCCCTTCCCTCCTTGCGCACCGGAAGAGGACATCGCCCCATGGCGAACCCCGTGACGCCGGACCTCGC
>JBKQMI010000066.1:0-5022 GCA_052146775.1 Methylocella sp.
CGCGCGGCCCTCGCGCTCGAACTGGACGCGCGGGCCGCCCGTTTCCATCAGGCGGTCGATTCTTCGATCGTCCTCGCGAGCGACGGAACAATCCGCTGGCTCGGCGATTCCGTGGCGAAGCTCGCGCCTGGCCAGGACATTCTGGCGCCCCGCACGATTTTGTTCGTGGACGAGGCGATGTCCGCCGAGGCGCAAACGCTGGTTGTCGCGCGCCTTGAGCTGTGGCTAAGCGCGACGATCCAGCGGCTTTTGGGGCCGCTCTTCTCGCTTCGCGGGCTTCAGGAAGGCTCGTCGCAACTCCAGGATCTCGCTGTCAGGATCGCCAACGCATTGGGCGTCCTGGACCGCGAGCCGGTGCGCAACGTCGTCCGCGGTCTCGACCAGAACGCCAGAGGCGTGCTGAGAAAGCAGGGCGTCCGATTTGGCTCCTACTATCTTTACGTGCCGTCGACGCTCCGTCCGGCCTCGAGGGCGCTGGCGCTGCAATTGTGGTGCGTTCAGAAGGGAGACGAGGAGCTTAGCGCGGCGGCGCAGGGGCTGATCCCGATGGCGTCGTCGGGGCGAACCTCGGCGCCGCCCGATGCGCGGGTCAACCCGGAAACCTATCGGATCGGAGGGTTTCGGTCTTGTGGCGACCGGGTCGTCAGGGTCGATATCGTCGAGCGCCTAGCCGACATGATCCGCGCCGCGTCGGTCCTGCGGGTCGTGAACGGATCGGATTCCGGTCCGCCGGCGTTCCAGGTCGCCAGCCAGATGACGTCTCTGACGGGCTGCTCCGGCGATGGATTCTCATCCGTCCTGAGAGCGTTGGGATTTGAGAGCCTGACAGTTCAACGCAACGAAATCGTATGGCCGGCCGCGGCGACTCCCGCCGCCCCGCCGCCCGCGACGAGCGAAGCGCCGGGTCCGGAATCCGAAGGCGCGGAGGCCAAGGGCGAGGGGGATTCGGCAGAGGCGACGGGCCAAGCCGAAAGCGGGGAACCCGCGGGCGCCGCCGCTGAGGGTGTCGACGCCGGCGACCTGCAGGGGGCGCCGCATCCAGAGGCCGACCTGTCGGCGCAACGCGCGCCGCCCGACGACGTTCATCCATGGGCCATCGAAGCTCCGGCCTCTGAACCGACCATGCGGGCCGGCCCTGCCGAGGCGCCATTACCGGATGCGCCGGCCGAGATCGGGCCGGCGCCGGACCTCCCGACCGAAGCGCCGCGAGACACAACGCCGCCGGCCCTCGAAGCTTCCGCTCCGGAACCGACCGGAGTCACGGACCCTGCGGAGGCGCCTTCGGATCCGTCTTCCGAGATCCGGCCGCCGGCCGACCTCTCGATGGAAGCGTCGCCGCAAGAGGCTCAAGAGGCAAAAGCCTCATCCGCCGAGAACGAAACCGTCACGGTGTGGCGGTTCGCGCGAACTCCCAATCCGCGCCAACCAAAGCCCCATCATCGCCAGGCGCGACGGCGGGTTTCGACGGCCGATCCTCAGCGCGCTCCCTTGCAACCCGGCGCGAGCGGCGAGGCGGCCGGCGCCGCGATCCACGCCGAGAGCGCCGCCCCGAAGACCGGGCGCCCGGCGACGGTCGGGAAACCCGCTCGCGAGGGCGGCCAGAAGACCTGGGGTTCGCCCAAGACGCCCCTGAAGCCTGACGAGAGACGCGACGGCCGGTCGTCGGCGGGAGGGCGTCCGGGCGGGGAGAGAAGGCCGGTGGTCGATCCCATGTCGCCTTTCGCAAAGCTGATGGAGTTGCGCTCGATCCTCGAATCGGAGAGCAAGAAGCGAACCTGAGCGAAGCCCAACGGCCGGCGGCGATACGCTCCGCAATCGACGGGCGGTCGGGCCCCTGTCTGAAGTAAAACGAGGCGCAGCCAATGACTTATGTTGTTGTCGAGAACTGTATCAAGTGCAAATACATGGATTGCGTCGAGGTCTGCCCGGTCGATTGTTTCTACGAGGGGGCCAACATGCTGGTGATCCACCCGGACGAATGTATCGACTGCGGCGTTTGCGAGCCGGAGTGTCCGGCCGAAGCCATCAAGCCGGATACCGAGCCCGGGTTGACCAACTGGCTGTCCCTGAATGCAGAATATTCGAAATCCTGGCCAAATATAACCGCCAAACGAGAACCTCCAGCGGACGGCAAGGAATTTGACGGCAGACCCAACAAGTTTAACGATTTCTTTTCCGCGGAGCCTGGCCAGGGCGACTGACCGTCGCCCGGGCCGAGAGATGGGAGGTTTCGGCCAGGCCATTTATAACATGAATAAATTGTTCTTCTCATCCTTTGAAATTTCGATAGATTTGTGCTAAACGAAATTCCGCGGACGGAAATGACGTGTCGCGCGGATCTTCCTACAACCGTTGGCGCCGGAGTAGGCGTAGTTCGCGGTTTTTCGGGCTGTGCTGGCGCAGAGGGCGGCACGCGCGTAGTATGGCGCGCGTTGGTGGAGTTTGGACGATGGCGGCGCGTAAGAGGTCTGCAAAGAGTGGCCGGGCAAAGAGCGTTCGCACGAAGACCGTCGCCTCCAAAAAGCGATTGCAACCCACAAAGCGTGCGGCGCCGAAGACAGCCAGCAAGGCCGGCGCGAGGTCTGCGCAAGCCGCGGCCGCCAAAAAGAAGTCGGTGGCTAAAAAGACTGCGGCCGCCAAAAGGCGCCCTGCCAGCGGGAAAGCCGTGAAAAAGCCGCAACGGACGGCGCGAGGGGGAATTCGTCAAGGCGGCAAGGCAACCCCTAAGGGCGGAGTGAAAACAACCTTGAACCGCGAAGTGAACGGTCTCGCCGTCGATGACAAAGCGAATGTCGGCGTGGTGGACCCGAATTTGCAGGTGAAGAGCCTGCGGAAGACCAAAATACAAACCCCGAGTGAGGAGTCCGCATTGAAGGTCGAGAAGATTGACGCCGCGCCCGGTCCGGAGATCAAGTCGGCAGCCGCGCCCACGGTCGTGAGCGGGATCGCGCTGCCCAAGGCGGCCCCCGCCAACGCCAAACAGAAGCCGGCGTCCAAGGACGACGGCGTCGCTTCGTCGAAGACCGGCAAATCGGCCGCGCAGCGGCAGGGTTTCAAGCTGAGCGAGTTCGTCGTCTATCCGGCGCACGGCGTCGGCCAGATCGTGGCGATTGAAGAGCAGGAGGTCGCCGGCTTCAAACTCGAATTGTTCGTGATCAGCTTCTCCAAGGACAAGATGACCTTGCGGGTGCCGACATCGAAGGTTTCCGGCGTGGGCATGCGCAAGATCTCGGACCCCGACACGGCGAAGCGGTCTCTCGATATTCTGAGCGGCCGCGCCCGCGTCAAGCGGACCATGTGGTCGCGGCGCGCTCAGGAATACGAGACCAAGATCAATTCCGGCGACATCGCCGCGATCGCCGAAGTGGTCAGGGATCTCTATCGCTCCGAGGCGCAGCCCGAGCAGTCGTACTCCGAGCGGCAGTTGTATGAGGCCGCGCTGGATCGGATGGTCCGCGAGATCGCCGCCGTGCAGAAGTCGAACGAGATCGACGCGCTGAAGGCGATCGAGGCCCAGTTGCAGAAGACGGCCGCCCGGCAGGCGAAAGCCGGCGCCCCGCAGGGCGCGGAGACAGAGATCGAAGAGGCGGCGTAGTCTCAATCGGGACCTCGCAAAAATCCGCGCCGGCGCGTAAGCTCCGGCGCGCTTTCGTTTGCCCGGCGCCGCAAGAGAACTTCGACGAACCCGACCCGGTCGACCGTCCGCCGCCGGCGTGGCGGGAGATCCGTTCTGAACGAATCGCGCCCCAAACCCTTGTGTCCGCCAAATGTGAGATACTGCGCGAACGGGCGGCTGTTGGAGCAGCCGCCCGTCGCTGGATCTGAGCCCGTGAAACCCTAAGGCGAACCCTGAGGATGAGCGAGGGACAGGTCCGGCGTCTTCCTTCAACCCGAACAGTTGCATGGGCGTGAGAGCCCGTACCAGCAAGGAAGGGAGCGGAAGTATGCCACAGGAGACGCGCATTGTCGGCCTCGATGTCGCAAAGAGCAAGGTCGACGCCTGCATTCGATGCAATGGGCTGCGTTTTGCGGCGCCGAGAACGCCGGAAGGCGAGGCCGAGTTGGTTTTGTGGGTTCGAGCCAACGAGGTCGGCCGCGCGGTGATGGAGGCGAGCGGGGGCTACGAGCGAAGCTGGGCGGACATCCTGCGCACGGCCGGGATTGAAGTCGTCATTGTCGATCCGAAGCGGATCCGTCATTTCGCCAAGGCGGCCGGACGGCTTGCCAAGAACGATCGGATCGACGCCGAAACGATCGCCTGGTTCGCAGAGACGTTTCCCGTCGCCCATCCTCAGCCGCAGGATCGCGCGCGCGGGGAGGTCGATCGGCTGGTTCAGGCGCGAACCGCCTTCAAAGACATGGAAGATTGGACCAAGCAGCAGGGCGAGCATCAGCCCCCGTCCCTCGTCGTCAACGCGCTGCGCGCGGTCGCCAAGGTCATGCGGGCCGAGCGGCGCAAGCTCGACGCCGCGATCGCCGCCAAGATCAAGGCCAATCCGGGCTTCGCCCGCCGCGCCGAGCTCATCACGAGCGTGCCCGGGCTTGCCGATCAGACGGTCGCCGGCGTGATCGCCTGGATGCCCGAGCTCGGACATATCAGCAACGAGGCCGCCGCGGCGCTCGTCGGGGCCGCGCCCTACGACGACGACAGCGGCGACCGCAAAGGCGTCCGCTGCATCAAGGGCGGGCGCCGCAAACTTCGCAATCTGCTCTACATGCCGGTCATGGGCGCCGCCACCCAGCACAACCCAGTGCTCAAGGCCTACTATCAGCGCCTGATCGCCAAGGGTAAGGAACCCAAAGTCGCCATCATCGCCTGCATGCGTAAGCTGATCGTGATCCTCAACACCATGCTCGCGCGCGATCAGACCTGGAACCCGCCGGCATGCGCCGCCCCATGAGCGCGTCGCGAGGCCGACGGTCGGCGCATCGCGCCGACCCCTTGCTGGCCAAAGAGACCGGTGGGCGGACGGGGTCAAGGCCGAAGCCGCCGGAGGCGGGGGCGCGAAGCGCCAGCCTTGA
>JBKQMI010000067.1:0-15236 GCA_052146775.1 Methylocella sp.
ACTTTTCCTCATCCCGCTCTGGCGCGGACCGCTTTTCGCCGTGTTATAAGCGGCTCATGGCATTGACGGATGAACGCTTAAGGGGTCTGAACGGGATATGGCCGACTATTACCCGCTGATCGCCAAGGCCGTCGCCGGTCTGCAGAATTCGACGCCCGAAACGCGCGGCGCAATCTATCAGCGCGCCCGCAACGCCTTGCTCGGGCAATTGCGCCGCCTCGACCCGCCGATCCCCGAAAGCGACGTCGCGCGGGAGAGCGCGTCTCTGGAGATCGCCATCGCGCGTCTTGAGGCCGAATTTGCGCCGCCGCCGGAAGTCGAGACGCAGATCGAGCAGCTCGTCGAATTTCTCGTCGAGACGCGCATCGAAGAGGTAATTCCCGTCCCGCCAGCGGACGTCGAGGCGCCAGCGGAGATCGAGGCGCCCCCCCGGCCTGCGCCGACCGATGCTGAGGCGCCGCCCGCCGCGACCCCCGAGCCTGTCGAAGAGCAAACGCCGAGGCCGTCCGAAGAGCCGCGCGCCGAGGAGTCTTCGCAGGAAAGGCCCGAAACAGCACTCGCGCCGCCCATCGGCGGGGCGCCCGCGAGCGACGCCTCCGCTGCGGACGCCACGCACCCATTCGCGAGACCGCAACCGGCGCCGCCGCCGGCGTTCTTCAAGTCGCGGCGGGACAAGCCTCCCCTGTTTGCGCCCTCGGCGAGACCGGATGGCTCTCCCGCGCATCGCGCGCCGGGCTCCCCGCCAACATTCCGGCGGCCGTCATTTTCACCTGCATTTCCGCCGCCGCCGGGATCGGCCGCGGTCGCAGACGCCGCTTCAAGCGCGCCGCCCTCCGCGCCTGGCGGCTTCGCCGACCAGTCGCAAGAACCCATCATTCAGGAGCCGTTCGCTCAAGAACCCGATCGTGAGGAGTCCGCGCCCCAGGATCGGGAGGCCCGGGAGTTTGTCCCGGACGGATTTGGCGCAGACGCCGCCGATTTTGAGCCTGTGACCGCGCCCGACGCCGCTGCTGACCTCGTCGTCGAGGAGCCGGGCGCGGACGAGAGCGCGGCGGAGCGTCGCATTTCGCCGGCGTTGGCGAAGCCGCGGCCGGAGGTGCAGCGCCCTTCCGCGCCGCAGCCTCGCCGCGACGCCGCGACGCCGCGGCGGCTCTGGATCGTCGGTTTCGTCGTCGGGCTCCTGGTGTTTCTCGTCGCCATCGCCGCCTTTCAGCTGCGCGAGCGGCCCGAGGATTTGCGCCAGAAGACGGCGGCGCCGGTCATCGCGCCCGAAGCCGGTTCGAACGGCAAGATCGTCGATCGCATCGGCCTCTCCTCCGACGGGACGCAGAGCGCGCCCGCGTCCTCATCCTCCGACAACGCGGCGGGGCAAGGCGCCTCCGCCGCCAGGAGCGCGGCGGCCGCCGACGAGGCGATGTCCTCGGGCGGACGCGCGGCGCTTCTCGTCGAAGCGCCCGACGAGCCGTCGAAAGTGAAGACCTATCTCGGCTCGGTGGTCTGGAAAGTCGATAATGTGAGCAATGGACCCGGCGATCCGCTGAGCATGGCGGTCACCGCCGAGATCGACATTCCCGAGGAAAAACTGAAGATCGAGGTGACGCTGCAGAAGAATTTCGACGGCGGCCTACCGGCCTCGCATACGATGAAAATCCAGTTCACCGAGGCGCCCGGCGGCCCGCTTGGCGCCATTCAGCAGATCAGCGTTCCGCAGATGCGGCGCGAGAATGTCGCGACAGGCGACGGCCTCAGCGGCATTCCGGTCGCGATAACCGACAACTCCTTCCTTGTCGGGCTGACGCGCGGCGGCGCCGAGGCGAGCAACATCGATCTTTTGACATCGCGCGAATGGATCGACGTGCCGATGCTTTTGACCAATGGCAAGATCGCCAAATTGACGTTCGAGAAGGGACCGACCGGCGTTCGCGCGATCACCGACGCGCTGGCGGCCTGGAAGTCACAGTAAACGTCAGTCGCAATGAGCTTCGGTCGCGATGATCGTCATTCGCGATGATCGTCAATCGAAAGCCTCGATTTCGGCGCTGACGCGCGTGGCGAGGTTGCGCAACTCGCTCTCGCCCAGCGGTCCTGCGAGCGTATAGATCGCGTTCGCCTGGCGCCAGCTGATCGCGCCGTCGGATCCCTCCGATGGCGTTTTCGCACCCATGCGGAAGCCGCCCGGCCCTCCGCCGTCTTCGTCGCGCGCGATGCAGAGCGCCACGGCGGGCGCAGCCGCCCTGGCGTAGAACAGGCAGAACATCTGGTTCTCCGGCTCGCCGCCGCGGGCGGGGGCCGCGCGCATGCCGGCGAGGGTGAAACCGGCGCTCGAAAGATTGGGGACGATAAGCGAGGCCTGGTTCGAGGCGGGGCGCGCCGTCTTTGGCGCGGCGCCGGACGCGTCCGTCCGTTCCCGCGCCCGTTCCTGCGGCTTGAAATCCATCAAGGCGGCGATCGTGCGCGCAGCCAGAGCATCGTCGGCGGAGATGGCCGCCGACGCGCGGACGTCGGCTGCGACCCGTGGCGCGTGCAGGCGATCGGCGAAGAATGCGCCGGCGAGGGCGGCGATGGCGCCAGCCGCGAAAACCGCGAACATGCGGAGGGGCCGCGCGCCGGCGCGCCAGAGTTTGACCGCCGCGGCGGCGGCGCCATTTCGCCAGAACGGGGGCGTCCGCCCCGCCTTTCGAGCATCGCCGGAAGCAGCCGCGGGGCAGGGCCGAAGCAGGTGCAGACAGGTGCGCTTCTTAGAGACGGGCGGCAGCAAAATCGACGCCGGCGGCGGCTCCGCCTCGATCGGCGCGAAAGCCGCGCGGATGATCTGCGTTTGGCGCCGCCAGCCCTCCACGCGTTCGGCGTCGCGGGGCGATGTCTTCAGAAAATTCTCGACGGCTTTGCTTCGGTGAGGCTCGATCTCCCCATCTGCGTAGCCATGAAGCTCGTCATCGCCGGGTGGAGGAAAAGAGCCGTTCACGGGGCGTATCGTCTATTTGACCAGCCGCAGGTGCGGCGGATGCGCTCTGGCGCCGCGCGATGCCGGCTGCGGCTGCAGGTTCGCGGGGAGCTTTTCGCGGGCGCGGGCGAGGCGCGCGATGACGATGGCGCGCGAGACTTTCAGGATGCGCGCCGCCCGCGCATAGGCGACTCCTTCAAGGGCGACCAGCAACAGAACTTCCCTCTCCTCAAGCTTCAGCGCCAACAGCGCGCTGGACAGCGTGTCGTTCGAGGCGGGAATATGCGGCAGCCTTTCGGGCGGGTGTGCGCCGCCGCGCGCGCCAGCCTTGACCCATGCGCCCGCGCCATGCGACGGGCCGCCAAGTTCGGCGGCGCGAACATGCTCGCGATTGAGCTCAATCAGCGCGGCGTAGGCCTCGATTTCGAGATCTGGCGGGGGAAGGGACGCGCCGTCCCCGGCGACCTGCCGCAGGGCGGCCGCAACGAGCGCGTCGGCCGCCTCGTTCGGGCCGGGATGGGCGCTAACGAGCGCTCTGGCGTAACGGCGCAAACGCGGCGCGATCAAATTGAGATCCACTCGCAAATTCACCTCGGCACTCCGCGTCCGTCCGCCCCCCCGGGCCATCGCCTTATCGCGTGTCGCCCAGACTTGGATAATCTTAATGCGCCGCGCGCGCTCTGCATATTGGCGAAACAAATTTTGATAACCAGGCTGCTGGCGATCGCGGCCAGCCCATCGGAAACCTTGCGTTGCGCCGCGATAGTCCTTAAACGCGGCTGACATAGCGGCCGTTCCATCGATCGCATCCCTCATTTCAGGTCCGGATCGAGAATGACGCAACCGGAAACCATCACGCCCCGCGCGCTACGGTCGGAAATCCTCGCGGGCAAGCGCGGCCTGATCCTCGGGCTCGCCAATAATCGCTCGATCGCCTGGGGCATCGCGAAGGCCGCCTTCGAGGCCGGCGCCGAACTCGCCTTCACCTTTCAAGGCGAATCGCTGGAGAAGCGGGTCCGCCCCCTCGCGGCGGAGCTCGGCGGCCAGGTTCTCGGCCATTGCGACGTCACCGACGCGGACAGCCTCGACGCGGCCTTCGCCGAAATCGAGCGAATCTGGGGCGGCCTCGATTTCGTCGTCCATTGCGTCGCCTTCTCCGACAAGGACCAGCTGACCGGCCGGTACGTCGACACCAGCGCCGATAATTTCAGCAATACGCTGCTAGTTTCCTGCTATTCGTTCACGGCGGTCGCCCAACGCGCGGAAAAGCTGATGCGGGACGGCGGCGCGATGCTGACCCTCACTTATTACGGCGCCGAAAAATGGATGCCGCATTATAACGTCATGGGCGTCGCCAAGGCCGCGCTCGAGGCGAGCGTGCGCTATCTCGCCGCTGACCTCGGCGAGAAGAATATCCGGATTAACGCCATTTCGGCCGGGCCCATCAAGACGCTCGCCGCTTCGGGGATCGGCGATTTCCGCTATATCTTGAAGTGGAACGAATATAACGCGCCGCTGCGCCGGTCGGTGACCATCGACGAAGTCGGCGAGAGCGCGGTTTTTCTTTTGTCGCCGATGGCGCGCGGCATCACCGGCGAAATCGTCCATGTCGACGCCGGCTATCATGTCGTCGGCATGAAAAACCCGGCCGCCCCCGACATCGCAGCGCTCGGGAGGGAATAGAGTTTTCGCAATAGGGTTTCCCACAGAAAATATGCGAGGCGGCTCCTGCGAGGGCGACCAGCCTCGCCAAGGCCATTTTTGAGGCGGATAATCCGATGTGATTTGCGCCCGCGCCGGCGTCCCAATCGATTCGTTCACTGTCCATTCATGCGAAACCGTCAAAGTCCAATTGGACAAATTGGAATCGCCGGCCGAGGGCGCGTGGGAACCGCGCGCGAGAGGTCTTCTCTGCGCCGGCGCGGTTTCCGCTTTGTGCGCCTACACGTATTCCGTATGATCGAAATGTGGAAATGCGTCACTTTTCCACGCCATAAAATCATTCCGGCGTGCGATCGCCCGCGCAATCGAATGAAATAGGGACAAATATGTCGCATCTCGCGATAGCCGAAGCAGTTCCCCCGCGACGCGACGGCCCGGCTCCGTTCCTTGAACGCGAATCCATTTTGCACGGCGCGCGGCGGCCGGACTTCATCCGCGACGAACTGCTCTGCGAAATTTTCGCAAGGTCCGCCGCGCTCGATCCGGACGGCGTCGCCATGGTGACGCGCGACGGCAAGCTCACCTACGCCGAGGTCAACGCCAAGGCCGAGGTGATCGCGCGCGGCCTTGTCCGCAAGGGCCTCCGCCCCGGCCATGTGGCGGGCCTGTGGATGGCGCGCGGCCATGATCTCCTGATCGCCCAGATCGCCATCGCCAAGGTCGGGGCGGCGTGGCTGCCCTTCGACGGCGACGCGCCGGTCGAGCGAATCGCCGTCTGTCTCGATGACGCCGAGGCGAAAGGCATCCTCGTCTCGCCGGATTTCATGGAAAAGCTCGCGGGCCGCACGGAGTGCCCAGCCTGGACGATCCGCGAACTCGTCGATCCGTCGGATGCGAGCAAGGTCGACGCCCGCGCGCTCGGCGCGACGCCCGATTCGCCCGCCTACCTCATCTATACGTCGGGCTCGACCGGCACGCCGAAAGGCATCGTGATCTCCGGTCGCAATATCTGCCATTACCTGCGCGCCGCCAATGAGGTCTATGGCGTGCGCGAAACCGACGTCGTGTTCCAGGGGGCGTCCGTCGCCTTCGACCTTTCGATGGAGGAGATCTGGCTGCCCTATCTCGTTGGCGCGACGCTGTTCGTCGCGACCCCCGAGGTTCTGGGCGAGGCGGAGAAGCTGCCCGAGATCATGGAGGCGAACGGCGTCTCGGTGCTCGACACCGTGCCGACGCTACTGGCGCTGCTGCCGCGCGACGTCGCCACCCTGCGCGTGATCGTTCTCGGCGGCGAGGCCTGTCCGCCGGCGATCGCCAATCGCTGGTGCAAGCCAGGGCGGCGGATCTTCAACTCCTACGGCCCGACCGAGGCGACGGTCGTCGCCACCGCGGCGGAAGTTGTCGCCGGCGCGCCGCTGACGATCGGGCGGCCGATCCCGAATTACAGTTGCTACGTCGTCGACGAGCGTCTCAAAATTGTCGAGCCCGGCGTCGAGGGCGAATTGCTGATCGGCGGCCCCGGCGTCGCCCATGGCTATCTGCGCCGGCCTGAACTCACCGCCGAGAAATTCATCGCAAATCCCTTCGCCGGCGGCGGAAGCGAGATCATCGATCCGGTCCTTTATCGCTCCGGCGACGCCGTGGCGCTCGACGCCAACGGCGATCTCCTGTTTCGCGGCCGCATTGACGATCAGGTCAAGGTGCGCGGCTTCCGGGTGGAGCTCGGCGATATCGAGGCCAAGCTTGGCGAGATCGCGGGCGTCGCCAACGCCGCCGTCGTGTTGCGCAACGACGACGGGATCGAACAGCTGGTCGCCTTCATCGTTCCTGTCGCGCCCGACGCGCCTTCCGCGCCCGACGTCGTTTTCGAGCCGCAGGTCCTGCGCGCGGCGCTGCGGGCGAAACTGCCCGCCTATATGGTTCCCGCCCGTTTCGAGACGATCGCGAGCCTGCCGAGATTGTCTTCCGGCAAGGTCGATCGCAAGAGCCTGAAACTCGTTCCGCTCGCCGCCAGCAATGGCGGCGATGCGCAGGAAGAGCCGCGCACCAAGACCGAAGCGAGCCTGCTCGCGGCGGCGAAAGAGGTGCTGCCGCCGCAGCCGATCCCGTTCGACGCCGATTTCTTCACCGATCTTGGCGGCCATTCGCTGCTGGCGGCGCGTTTCATATCAATCGTGCGCAAGACGCCGGCGCTCGCCCGCATCACCCTGCAGGACGTTTATGCGGCGCGCTCGCTGCGCGCCATCGGCGAGATGCTCGACGCCAAATGGGGGCATGTCGCGCGCGAGGAGGATCTGTCCTTCGCGCCGCCGCCTCTGTTGCGGCGCTTCTTCTGCGGTCTGGCGCAGGCGGCGAGCCTTCCCCTCATCCTCGGCCTTGTCAGCGCGCAATGGCTCGGCGTGTTCGTGAGCTACATGCTGCTGACCGGCGCCGACGCCACCCTCCTTGAGGAAATCGTCTCCCTCATCACGGTCTATATGTTCATCAACATCGCGACGGTGGCCATCTCCATCGGCGCGAAATGGCTGATCATCGGCCGCACCAAGCCGGGGCGCTATCCCCTCTGGGGCGTTTATTTTTTCCGCTGGTGGCTGGCCCGGCGCTTCATGGGGCTCGTCCATATCAAATGGTTCCAGGGTTCGCCCTTCATGCGGTTTTACCTCCGCGCGCTCGGTGCGAAGGTCGGCGCCGACGCGATCATCGGCGAGGTCGACGCCGGGGCGATCGATCTCGTCTCGATCGGGGCCGGCGCCAGCATTGGTTCGATCGCCAACATCGCCAATGCCCGGGTGGAGGGCAATGAACTCGTGATCGGCTGCGTCGAGATCGGCGCGGAGGCCTATATCGGCTCGTCCTGCGTGATCGAGGAGGACGTCGTCATCGGCGCCGGCGCGGAGCTTGGCGATCTGACCTCGATCAGTTCGGGCGCAAGGGTCGGCGCCTGGGAAAGCTGGGATGGTTCGCCGGGGCGCCGCATCGGCGTCGTCGACCACACTGAGCTTGACGCGCCCGCCGTCGCCTCGACGCCGCGCAAATTCATCATGGGGAGCGTCTACCTCTTTCTGCTCCTCGCCATCCCGCCGCTTGGCCTGTTGCCGATTTTCCCGGCCTTCTGGGTGTTCGACCGGATTGACGACATCGTCGGCATCGCCGACATCGACCGCAGCCTTTATATGGCCTCGATCCCGGTCATGGCCTGGCCGACGGCCTTTGTGATGGTGCTCGTCACCGTCGGCTTCATCGCCGCCTGCCGCTGGATCGTCCTGCCGCGCGTGCGCGAGGGGACCTATTCGGTGCATTCCTGGTTCTATCTGCGCAAATGGGCGGTGACCTTCGCGACAGAGATCACGCTCGAGACGCTGTCCTCGCTCTATGCGACGGTCTATATGCGCGCCTGGTACCGGCTGATGGGCGCGAAGATCGGCAAGGACGCCGAGATTTCAACCAATCTCTCCGGCCGCTACGATCTCGTCGAAATCGGCGAAAAGAACTTCATCGCCGACGAGGTCGTGTTCGGCGACGAGGAGATCCGGGGCGGCTGGATGATCGTGCGGCGGGTCAGGACCGGCCCGCGCGTGTTCGTCGGCAATAGCGCGGTCGTCCCGACGGGCGCCGACATTCCGGCCAACGCGCTCATCGGCATCAAATCGAAGCCGCCGGCGAATCATCTGATGCATGAGGGCGACACCTGGTTCGGCTCGCCGCCGATCAAACTGCCCGTGCGGCAGAAATTCGACGCGGGCGGCTCCAACTGGACCTATGAGGCGCCGGCCTGGAAGAAATTCGCGCGCGCCTGCTTCGAGGCGGTCACGATCTCGATGCCGACCATGCTGTTCATCACTTTCGGCACCTGGGCTGTGGAGTGGTTCAGCCCGAGCGTGCTCGACGGCGATTACCTCGCCGTCGTGGTCGAGTTCATCATCGCGTCCGTCGCCATCTGCACCGCGCTCACCTTCGTCGTCATCATCCTGAAATGGCTCACCATGG
This sequence comes from Methylocella sp., assembly GCA_052146775.1. Taxonomy (GTDB): domain Bacteria; phylum Pseudomonadota; class Alphaproteobacteria; order Rhizobiales; family Beijerinckiaceae; genus Methylocapsa. The sequence continues at coordinate 8,594 of JBKQMI010000067.1, forward strand.
GCCGTTACGAGCCGATGGTGCGGCCGATGTGGTCGTGGTGGGCGATGCGCACCGAGGCCGTCGCCGTCATCTATTGGGGCATGGCCGGCAAGGTTCTTCTGGATCATCTGCGCGGCACGCCGTTCCTGCCCTGGATGATGCGCCTGTTCGGCTCGAAATTCGGCAAGGGCGTCTATATGGACATGACCGACATCACCGAATTCGACTGCATCAAGGTCGGCGATTTCGCCGCCCTCAATGCGCTCTCGGCGCTGCAGACGCATCTTTACGAGGACCGCGTGATGAAGGTCGGCCGGGTCTTCGTCGGCGATGGCGTCACCATCGGGGCGGGATCGACGGTTCTCTACGACACTTTCGTTTTGGATTACGCACGCCTTGGACCGCTCACCCTCGTCATGAAGGGCGAGCAGATTCCGTCCCATTCCGAATGGGTCGGCGCGCCCGCCGAGCCAAAAGCGGAGGCGGAGGCCATCGTCGAGAAGGTCGCGGCCTAGATCACGATGATTTTGGATTGAATCAATCCAAAATCATGAACGGAGATCGACTCCAAAAGTTTGGTGCGGCCCTTAAGCCCGGCGCGACTCCGCTTCCGTGCGTTTGGCGGGCCGCCCGGCCATCTCCGCGCCGGCGTCGGCGGGCAGGCGCAGGAACAGCGCGGCCGAACTGACGCAAAGAAGGCCCATCAGGACGAAGGCGAAGCGGAAACTCGTGGGCGCGAAAACGCTGGCGCCCGGATCGAGGCGCGCCCATCCCTGCAGCGCGGCGGCGCCGGCCGCGATGCCAAGGCTCAGCGACAATTGCTGCGCGACCGAGGCGAAGCTCACCGCCCGGCTCATATCCGCATTGTCGATCTCAGCGTAGGCGATCGCGTTGAGGCCCGTAAAAGCGAGCGAATTGACGAATCCGCTGATGAGCAGGACCCCCATCATGATCAGCGGCGGCGTCGCCGGCGTGAAGAACCCGTAAGTCGAGAGCAGGGCGCCGCTGATCGCCGCGGTCCCGGCCAACACCCTGCGGAATCCGAGCCGGCGCAGGATCGGCGCCGCCGAGGTCTTCATCATCAGCGCGCCGGCCGAGGCGACGAAGGTGATCGAGCCCGATTGAAACGAATTCCTGCCGAATCCCATCTGCAGCATCAGCGGCAGCAGCAGGGGAATCGAGCCGATGCCGATGCGAAACAGCGCGCCGCCGGCGACGCCCGCGCGGAACGTGTGAAGTGACAGAAGCTTCAGATCGAGCAGCGGGAAAGCGATGCGGCGCGCGTGCAGGACATAGGCCGCGAGGGCCAGCGCGCCAAACGCGACGAGGGCGATCGTCGCGCTCACGGGCGCAAGGCCGCCCCCCGCGACCGCAAGTCCGAACAGAAGCGAAGCGAGCCCCAGCCCCGACAGGATGAAGCCCACCATATCGAGCGGCCCGGGATTATCCTCCCTGACATCCTCGATGAACAAAGTGGCGAGGATGATGCCGATGATGCCGATCGGCGCGTTGATCCAGAAAATCCAGCGCCAATGGAAATAGGTGGTGACGAAGCCCCCGAGCAGCGGGCCGGCGACGGGACCGAACAGCGCCGGCACCGTCAGATAGGAGAGCGCCCGGACGAGATCGCCGCGCTCGACCGAGCGCATCAGGAGCAGGCGTCCGACCGGCACCATCATGGCGCCGCCAAGCCCCTGAGCGAGGCGTCCGGCGACGAGTTGCGGCAAATCGCCCGCGAGTCCGCAGCCGATCGAGGCGAGGGTGAAGATCGAAATCGCGATGCGGAAGATCAGCCTCGCGCCGAAACGGTCGGCGACCCAGCCGCTTACGGGTATGAAGATGGCGAGCGAGACGAGATAAGAGGTGAGGGCGAGCTTCAGGGAGATCGGATCTTCATGCAGATCGGTCGCGATCGCGGGGAGTGAAGTCGCGATCACCGTCGCGTCGAGCGTCTCCATGAACAGGGCGCAGGCGACGATCAGGGCGGTGACGGCGTAACGCGGCAAAATCGAGGTTCCCCGGCTGGCTCCGAGCCGCGGCCCTTCCGCGTCGCCGGCGGCTATCCGCCAATCCTTGGCGACAAGCCCGGCGGAACGGTCAAAAAACGAGCTTATAGCGGTCTTTTCCGGCGGGCTCCAAACGGGATTTTCTTGTGTCTGAGTTTCAATTTCTTCTTTGCGCCACGAGCAGCCGTTCGGCTGATCGCCGGTCAATGTGAACTTTCGACCCATGACGGCCGACCTCGTCACCTTTTGCCATCTTCCAAAAGCGGTCATACTCACAGGCTCATTTTAGGCGGAGGCGGCATCCCATGCTTTCACATACGACCGTGGGCGTGTCAGACACCCAACGCGCTTTGGAATTTTACGGGCCGATAATGGAAGCGTTAGGCTTGACGCTCAAATTCTCCGAACCGCAATGGGCGGGTTGGAAGCATCCTAACGCAGACAGGCCGCTCTTCATCATCACGCAGCCCTTTGATGGTCAAGCCGCGACGTTCGGTAATGGACAGATGATTGCGTTGCTAGCCAGCAGCCGTTCACTCGTCGATCATTGCTATGCGGTGGCACTAGAATACGGCGGCAGCGACGAGGGTAAACCCGGTCTACGGCCGGCGTACCATCCAGACTACTATGGGGCGTACTTTCGCGACCCAGACGGCAACAAACTTTGCATTTGCTGTCATAATCCTGAGGCGACTTAGTGAACGTCCGGTTTGGTCGCAAACTCGCCTGAAAGCGGACGGCCCGCTTTCCACCCTTCCCGGAAATCCGGCGGACAGAATTTAATGTCCGCTTCGTTTCATGAACGGCCGATCACACGGTGTCGGTGCTATGGACCGGGGGGCCAGTCTATATGTAGTGGGTGTCTGCGTTAACCGAATAGGCATGGAGTCGACCACCTTCGTGATCTGAGAGCGCCGCCTCCGCGCTTAAAGCGATTTTGTCGGCCCCAGTCGGGTCGGCGCCGGCCTCGCCGGATCCGTTCGCGACCACTCCTGCGGGTCGAGTTCGACGGTCATAGGTCCGGACCTTCCCCCGCTCGCGTGGCCGCTCCGCCCATTCTGGAATTTCTCGCCGAGCCACCCCCGCACCGAAGGAGCGGCCAAGGCGAGACCGCAGAAGTCCGAGACGAATCCGGGCAGAATCAACAAGATCGAGCCGATCGCGACGAGCCCGCCATCGACCAACGCGGCGCGGGAGAGCCCCGCCTCCTCCTGCGAGCGCGCCGACATCGCGCGGCGCAGCCGCCATGCGGTCGAGACGCCAAGGCGACGCAGCATGGCGACCCCGACGAGGCTGGTGAGGAGGCAAAGAAACAGCGCGCCGCCAAAGCCCACCGCTCCCGCGATCAGGCCGAAAGCAACGAACTCGGCGGCGAGCCAGAGCGGGACGAGAAGCGGGAGGCGGGCGCCAAGGCGCATGCGAAAAACCATTTTACGAGCGGGACTGCGAGCGAGATTGGCGCAAGGCTGGACTTCGCAAGCCTCGCTTCCCAAATGAAGATATATGATAAGGATAACGCGGCGGCGCAACTGCCCGCGCGACAGCTGAGGCGTAAAGCACGGCCATGCAGGGTTCTTTCGATCTGACGACGATTATTTTCGCGTTCCTCGCCGCCTTCGTGGTGTGGAAGCTGCGCAGCATCCTCGGCACGCGCACGGGCGAGGAGAAGCCGCCGCGAAACCCGTTCCTGAACGGCCCGCAAGGAAGCGCCCGCGCCGGCGCGTCCGACGCCAAGGTCATTCCTCTTCCGGGCGCGGCGAACGCGAATGTCGCGCCGAGCGCGCCGGCCGCCCCGGCAGAGCGCTGGAGGCCCTATGCGGAGCCGGGCTCCAAAGTCTCGGCCGGTCTTGACGCCATCGCCGCCGCCGATCCCTCCTTCGCCGTCCAGCCTTTCCTCGACGGCGCCAAATCGGCCTATGAAATGATCGTGGTGAGCTTCGCCGACGGCGACCGGCCGGTCTTGCAGAACTTGCTCGCCAAGGACGTCTACGACAGTTTCGCGGCGGCTCTCGCCGAGCGCGAGAAGCGCGGCGAAAAGGTGGAGACGAGCTTCGTCGCCATCGATAACGCCGCCATCGCCGATGCGGGGATGCGGGGCCGCTTCGCCGAGATCGTCCTGCGCTTCTCGGCCCAGATGATCAACGCGACGCGCGATTCGACCGGCGCCGTCATCGACGGCAGCGCCGACAAGGTCGTCGAGGTCAATGACGCGTGGAGTTTCGCCCGCGACGTCAGTTCGCGCGATCCGAACTGGAAGCTCGTCTCGACCGGCGGGGGACATTGACCGGCGGCGCGTAATTCGCCCCCGCACCCGTGACCGCGCCGACGCCCGCGCCGGTCATTGGGGATTTTGCGCCCCTCGCCTTTTCCGACCTGCCGGGATTTGAGGCGGACGACCACGCCGACGCTTTCGCTACTTTCCAGCGATCCTGCGCCGCCATCGCGGAGCGCCGCGCGCCCCTGCGCGAGGCGATCGCCCCCTCCCCGGCGCTCGCCGCGATCAGCCGCCGCGCGCTCGCGCTGCATTCGCCCGGGCGCCTTGAAGCGCGGCGCTTTTTCGAGGCGCATTTCCGGCCGTTCCGGGCAAGGCCCGCGCAAGGCGCAGGGGCGGCAGGGTTCTTCACCGGCTATTACGAGCCGATCGTCGAGGGCTCGCTGACGCGGACGGACGCCTTCACGGCGCCGATTCTGTCGCCGCCGGCCGATCTCGCCGAGCGCGGCGCTCCCCCGCGGGCCGCCATCGAAGCCGGGGCGCTTGGAGGTTGCGCCGATCCGATCGTCTGGCTCCGAGACAAAACCGAGGTCTTCATGATCCAGGTGCAGGGCTCCGCCCGCGTGCGCTTGGCCGAAGGGCGGGAGCTTTGCCTCGTCTATGCCGGCCGCAATGGCCTGCCCTATACCTCCATCGGCCGCATTCTGATCGAGAGCGGCGCCATCAAACCCGAGGATATGTCGCTCGGCACCCTCAAGGCCTGGGTCCGCGCGCAGGGTCAGGCGCCGGGCGAGGCCGGGGCCGCGCTGATGCTGCGCAATGAATCCTATGTCTTTTTCCGGTTTGAGGCAGCGCTCGACGCGCAAGCGGGGCCGGTCGGCGGCATGGGCTTGAGCCTCGCGCCGCTGCGCTCGCTCGCGGTCGACCGCAACATTCACCCCTATGGAACGCCGGTCTGGATCGACGCCGAAATCCCCTGGCGGTCTTCGGCGCCGACCCGGTTTCGCCGCCTGATGATTGCGCAGGATACCGGCTCTGCTATCATCGGTCCCGCGCGGGCGGACATATTCTTCGGCTCCGGAGACGCCGCCGGCGCGCGCGCGGGCGATATCCGCCACTCCGGCGAATTCGTTGTTTTTCTTCCCGTCGAAGAGGGTTCGGTCCGGTGAAGGAAAACGCGTCGTCGTTCAGCAAGGGCCGGCTGCGCCGGTTGAGCGCGGAGGAGATCGCCCTCTGGCTCGAAGTTGCGAAGACGGTGTCGCCGCGGCCGTCTCGCGTTCTGCCGCAAGCGCCCGCCGCGCCCGCTCGAAATGAGGTTCAGGCGGAGCAGCCCGCTGCGCCCGGCGCGGCGAAGCCGCCCGAAAAACCCAATCCCGCAAAGCCGAATCAGAAGCAACCCGCCCTCGCGCGTAAAATTCCGCCGCTGGAGCCGCTGGAGCGCAGGCTCCGGCAAAAACTGTCGCGCGGGCGCATTGGGCCGGACGCCGCGATTGACCTGCATGGCCTCACTCGCCACGAAGCCTGCGTCGCCCTGCGCCATTTCCTGGGGCAGGCGCAGCGGGACGGCGCCAAGCTCGTTCTCGTCGTGACCGGCAAGGGCCGCGGCGCGGGCGGCCTTTTCGAAGACGAGGCGGCGGGGGTTCTGCGCCGGAGCGTGCCGCAATGGCTGCGCGGCCCCGACTATCATTCGATCGTGGTCGGCTTCGAGGAAGCGTCCCGCCCGCATGGCGGCGCCGGCGCGCTCTATGTGCGCCTCAGACGCCGTCGCCCCTTACCCGAATGAAAAAACCCATGATCCCCACCCCGCTGGACTGGCGCCGCATCGCCGCGCCATCGATCGACGATCTCGACCTGATGGCCCGCGACGCCTATTCCGAACTGCCGGCGGCGTTTCGGCGGCTTTGCGAGGGGCTGATCATCCGCGTCGAGGATTTTCCCGACGATGAAACGCTGCGGGACATGGGCTGCGAGAGCGAGTTCGATCTGCTCGGCCTCTTCCGCGGCCAGGGTCTGGCGCAGGGTGCGGGCAGCCCGCAGACGGGCCAATTCCCCAATATGATCTGGCTGTACCGTCGCCCGATTCTCGACTTCTGGGCCGATCAGGAAGATGCGCTCGGCGCCATCGTCACCCATGTTCTGGTGCATGAGATCGGCCATCATTTCGGTCTTTCGGACGCGGACATGGAGGCGATCGAGAAGGCTTCGCGGTGACAATTGGCGGTGACAATTGGCGGCGACGTTTGGCGGCGACGTTTGGCCGTGACGTTTGCCTGCCGCGGACCGCTTTGATATGAGCTTTCAGTCGATAGAAAAGTCGCTCGCGCGGAATTCAGCGAAGCGTTAGCCCCGGACGGTCGAGCGTAAAGGCCGCCTCGGCGGAAGCGGATCATTTTGTAACCAGGACCAAAATGGAAAAATTCACCTCGCTCACCGGCGTCGCCGCGCC
>JBKQMI010000068.1:0-12755 GCA_052146775.1 Methylocella sp.
ACGGCGAAGCCTTCCTGCTGCAGGGCGGCGATTGCGCCGAAGCCTTCGCCGAGCATTCGGCCGACAATATCCGCGATTTCTTCCGCGTCTTTTTGCAGATGTCGGTCGTCGCGACCTTCGCCGCCGCTCTCCCCGTGGTGAAGGTCGGGCGCATCGCGGGGCAGTTCGCCAAGCCCCGCTCGTCGCCCAACGAGACCGTCGGCGGCGTGTCGCTGCCGAGCTATCGCGGCGACATCGTCAACGACATCGCCTTCGACGCGGCGGCGCGCGTGCCGGACCCCGTGCGCCAGCTCGACGCCTATCGCCAGTCGGCGGCGACGCTGAATTTGCTACGCGCTTTCGCCACCGGCGGCTACGCCAATCTCGAAAACGCGCATCAATGGATGCTCTCTTTCATCAAAGACAGCCCACAGTCCGCGCGCTATCAGGAGCTCGCCGACCGCATCACCGAGACGCTCGGTTTTATGCGCGCGATCGGGCTCGACCCGGAGTCGCATCAGGAGTTGCGGCAGACCGATTTCTACACCTCGCATGAGGCGCTGCTGCTCGGCTTCGAAGAGGCGCTGACGCGTGTTGATTCAACAACAGGAGATCATTACGCAACATCCGGCCATATGATCTGGATCGGCGATCGCACGCGCCAGCCGGACCACGCGCATATCGAATATGCGCGAGGCGTGGAAAACCCGATCGGCCTCAAATGCGGGCCGACGCTGGCGCCGGGGGAACTGATCCGGCTGATCGACATTCTAAACCCCGACAATGAGCCGGGGCGCCTGACGCTGATCTGCCGCTTCGGCGCCGACAAGGTGGGCGAATATCTGCCGGCGCTGATCCGCGCGGTGAAGACGGAGGGGCGGCGCGTCGTGTGGTCGTGCGATCCGATGCATGGCAACACGGTGAAGGCGGCCTCGGGCTTCAAGACGCGCCCGTTCGATCGCATCATCGGCGAGATCCGCACCTTCTTTTCGGTGCATCAGGCGGAAGGAACCTACGCCGGCGGCGTGCATCTCGAAATGACCGGCAAGAACGTCACCGAATGCACCGGCGGCGCGCGGGCCATATCGGACGCCGATTTACATGACAGGTATCATACTTACTGCGATCCGCGCCTCAACGCCGAACAGGCGATCGAAGTCGCTTTCCTGATCGCCGAACTTTTGAAGGGCGAACGGATTGGCCGCGGCCTCGCCGCGCAGGCCGCCGCCGCCGAATAGGCGAGGGGAGCGACGGGGGCGTAGAGCCGAATAAGCGCCAATGAAATCGGTCGAAAACGGGTGCCCACGCCTTGGCGTTTCACGCGAAACAGCAAGAGGCGGCGCCTCCGGGTGTTTCACGTGAAACATCCTTAAGCGTGCATGAGGTAAATTCGACAGGGCGCGGAAAGCAAACGGTTTTTGGTGGCTCGCGGATGCTTCGGACGGGTAAGATGGCGCATTTTTCTCTGATCTTCCGCCCGCCGCCGCGATGAGCGCTGACGCCCTCGTCATCGGCCTCGCCCAGATCGACTGCACGGTTGGCGACGTCCAAGGAAATGTCGCCCGCATCCGCGCGGCGCGCGCCGAGGCGGCGGCGTTCGGCGCTGACATCCTTATGTTTTCAGAGCTGTTCATCGCCGGCTATCCGCCCGAGGATCTGGTGCTGAAGCCGGCTTTTCTCGAAGCCTGCCGCGCGGCCTGCGAGGAGATCGCGCGTGATACCGCCGACGGCGGCCCGGCGCTGCTCGTCGGCCTCCCCTTCGTCGAGGACGGCCTCACCTACAACGCCTACGCCCTGCTCGATGGCGGCCGCATCGATGCCGTGCGCTTCAAGGCGGACCTGCCGAATTACGGCGTTTTCGACGAAAAGCGCGTGTTTTCAGCAGGTCCCATGCCTGGGCCGATCGTCTTCCGGGGCGTTCGCATCGGCATTCCGATCTGTGAGGACATCTGGGGGCCGGACCCCGTCGAGTGCATCGCCGAGACTGGCGGCGAGATCCTTCTTGTCCCGAACGGCTCGCCCTATTGGGGCGGCAAGACCGACGAGCGGCTCGCCATCGCGGTCGCCCGCGTCGTCGAGAGCGGCCTGCCGCTCATCTACCTGAACCAGGTCGGCGGCCAGGACGAACTTGTCTTCGATGGCGCCTCCTTCGGCCTCAACGCTGATTCCTCGCTCGCTTTCCAGCTGCCGGCCTTCGCCTCCGTCGTCGCCAAAACCGTGTGGCGGCGCGGCCCGAAGGGCTTTGCCTGCGTCGAGGGGCCAAAAGCTGTTGTCGAACAAGGCGATGAAGCGGATTACGCCGCTTGCGTTATGGGCTTGCGCGATTACGTCGACAAGAACGGCTTTCCAGGCGTCGTCATGGGGCTTTCGGGCGGCGTCGATTCCGCGCTCTGCGCGGCGATGGCGGTCGACGCGCTGGGCGCGGCGCGCGTGCATTGCCTCATGCTGCCTTATCGCTACACCTCGAACGAGTCTATGGCCGATGCGGAAGGCTGCGCCAAGGCCCTTGGCGTCCGCTACGACATCGTGCCGATCGAGCCCGTCATCAAAGGCTTCGAGACCGCGCTCGCGCCGCTTTTCAAGGGCGCGAAACAGGGGGTCACGGAGGAGAATATCCAGAGCCGCGCGCGCGGCGTGATCCTGATGGCGGTCTCCAATAAATTTGGCTCCATGCTGGTCACGACCGGCAATAAATCGGAGATGTCGGTCGGCTATGCGACCATCTATGGCGACATGAACGGCGGCTTCAATCCAATCAAGGACCTCTACAAGATGGAGGTTTTTCGCCTCTCGGCGCTGCGCAATCGCTGGAAGCCGAACGGGGCGCTTGGTCCCGACGGCGAGGTGATCCCGAAAAATATTCTCGTCAAGCCGCCGTCGGCGGAGCTGCGCGAGAACCAGAAGGATCAGGATTCGCTGCCGCCCTATGAATTGCTCGACGCGATCTTACAGGGGCTCGTCGAAAAAGAGATGCGGGTCTCCGACATCGTCGCGCAGGGCTTCGATCTTGAGACGGTGAAGAAAGTCGAGCGCCTGCTTTATCTCGCCGAATACAAGCGCCGTCAGTCCGCGCCGGGCGTAAAGGTGACGAAGAAGAATTTCGGCCGCGACCGCCGCTATCCGATCCTCAACAAATTCCGCGATCCCGGCTCCGCCGCCGTCGCCCCGGCCAGGGGTGCGCCGAGCGGGCGCGGATTTGCGCCAAGCGATGACCAGATGTAGGCGCGGCGGCCGCGACGGCGACCTCAAGCTTCACGAATCCTTGACTGCGCCCGGTTCGATTTCAAATATAGATTTGCGCCGCCGCTGCGCCGCCTATATTTGGGAAATAGAGATGAGCCTGAAACTTTTTGCGATTGTCATTTGCACATTCGTCGGCCTTGTTTTTGTAACGATCGCGAAGGCGGACACCGAAGGACAATGCGGCGGCGCCTACACCGGTCAGGATGGCCAAAGCTATACATGCGCGCAAAACCGCAAACCCTACTGCCTCCCCAACGGACGGTGCCAATGCCTCGAACGGAAGGCCTGCCCCGGCGGGAAGCAGGACGAGGAGTGGTAGGGATGCGTTCGGGGGACGAAGGTCCGCTTCTGATTTAGTCAGGCCGCGAAGCGTCACTCTTTGTGATTATCTCGTTCGATGACGCGTAGCCTGCGAACCGTCAGCTCATCGACCTCCAGCGCGCCGAAGCGCGCCTTTTTGATCGCGAGGCGACTGACTGCGAGCCGGCCGATGGCAATGGCGCCGATGGCGACGGCGCCCAGCGCCGCGGCGCCGAGGGCGAGCGCCAGCAGGCTCGACGCCGGAGCGGGTCTGGATTGGCGCGAGACTTCATTCGCCATTTGCGGCCTCCATCCTGTTCGCAATGTTCTCGTCGTCGCCGATTGGATTCCCGGCTCAGTCCCCGGATCAAGTCCGGGGAGGGCATGACGCACTCAGCTCTTCGGCGCGCCGGCCTGCTTGAATGGGTCGGCTTTGGCGAAGGCCTCGTTCTCCTCGCAGCGGGCGACGATGCGCTCGATCGTCGGGACGCCTGCGACGGGGATTTTGAAGATTTTCATCACCGCCGGAATGCTGGCCAGACAAATATCGGCGATGGTGATGCTATCGCCATGGCAATAGGCGCCGGTCTCGGCCTCCGCCGCGAGCCGCCGCTCGAGCGCGTCGAGGCCCGTCGTCAACCAGTTGATCTGCCAGGCGCGCCAGGCCGCATCGTCAAAGCCGCCGACCGTGGTGAGATAGCGTTTTACGCGCGGGGTGACGAGCGGGTGCGCATCGGCCGCGAGCATCAGGGCGATCGAGCGCACCCGCGCGCGCCCATAAGGGTCCGCTGGGAGCAAAGGCGGCTCGGGGGCGATCTCGTCGAGGAATTCGAGGATCGCGAGCGACTGGGTCAGCGGCGCATGGCCCGGCTCGACGAGGGCCGGCACCGCGCCGAGTGGATTGATGTTCAAAAAGGCCTCGGAGCGATGCTCGCCCGCGTCGATATCGACGAAGCGCTCATGCGCCGCCAGCCCTTTCAGATTGAGCGCGACGCGCACGCGATAGGCCGCCGAGGTGCGCCAGAAGGCGAAAAGTTCGAAACGCGCGCCCGCCATGATGATCCTCGTTCAATCTCCGCAAGGGGCGGGTAAGAGCCTCGCCTCAGGGCTTATGCGCCTCGCGCCATTTCCTGACGACGGCCAGCGCATTCTCGATATGCTTCTCCGCGCCGGAATCGGCATAGGCGGAAAGAATCTTTCCGTCGGGCGAAATCACATAGGAAATGCGATGGGCGAAAGCCGGCCCGACGCCCGGAATGGCGAAGGCCGCATCATAAGCCTTGATGACCGAAAAACCGGGATCGGCGCCGATGGGGAATTTATCGCGGCATTCCTTGCTCGAAAAATCGCGCTGCGTTTCGATGTCATCGCTCGAAAGGCCGATGACGCTCGCGCCCGCGGCGGCGAAATTCTCGATGTTTTCGGCGAAGTCATGCGCCTCGACCGTGCAGATGCTGGTGAATGATTTGGGATAGAAATAGAGCACGACGGGCCCCTTTTTCAGGGCGTCGGCGAGGGAGAATGTAAACTCCTCGCCGCCCTTCGCAGCTTCGACCGTGAAATCGGGCGCGGCGTCGCCGGGTTTCAGCGCCGCCATGGCGGCGGTGGCGAAAAGGCCAAGGCCAAGGCCGAGACAGAGCGAGGAGATCAGAGTCGAAGGCTTCACGCGGCGCATCCTTTGTTTCGTCAGGCGGCAAAGACAAAAGCGGACGCCCGCCGCGCAGGCGATAGATCACGCTGATTTTGGACCCACACCAATCCAAAATCATGAACGTGATCAGTTTCAAGAGGTCAGAGCGGGATGAGGAAAAGCGGTGCTGCTTTTTTTATCCCGCAATATAGAATGCGCCGCCGGATGTAAACAAAGAGATCGCGCAAAGAGTTTGCGAGCAATGCCCGTCGCAAAACGGCGACTGCGAGCGCACCTCGCGGCGCGCCCGCAGCCCCAAAATTGTCAGGTGCTTAAATACGATTTGACTATAGCTGACAATTTTCGCGAGACTGTGTGGGGCGGCACCTTGCGCACCGGGAAGGGGCCCGGGGGATGTTCAGGGACAGACATCCCAGAAGCCATTTCTGCGGCTGGAGTCGGTGTAGTACCAGCAAAGGCCCGGCTGGGGCGGGGCCGAGGCCCAGGCCGCCGCTGTCGCCGCAGTGACGAAGCCGATCGCCGCGCCCGCCGCGATCGCGGCGCCCGGCGCCCAGCGATAGGGCCGCACCCAGGCGCCCCCGCCGTAATAGCGGCCGCCGCGATATACGCCGCCGTGGCGAACGCCGCCGTGATAGGCGCCTCCATGGTAGGCGCCTCCATGGTAGGCACCGTGGAAACCGCCCGCATGGCCGCCTCCATGTCCGCCGCGGATCTGGATGGGCGCGAGCGCAGAGCCGGCCGCGAGGGGCGCGATTGGAAGGGCCTGTGCGGCGCTTCCCGCGATCAGCAATGCGGCGGCGAAAGCGGCGGAAGACTTCAGATTCTGGCGCATGAACGTCCTTTCAGAGCTGGAAGGAACAGAAGCGATGCGGGAGGCCGGGCGCCGGAACGCGTTCCGGCGAAAGCTTCGTACTCCCGCCGCAACGCGCGCCCGGATCATAGCGGGCGTCCGATGCGAAATGTCAGAATCGGCGCGCAACCGATACGAGTCGGCCTCCGCCGGTCTCATCGGGAGTGCTTCAGTCAAGATAGCCGCAGTTTGGGGCCAAGAAAATGCGCCAGATCAAAGGGATCATCCCTGTTCGACGCTCGGCTCCTCCTCGCGCACGCTCATGGCGTTGCCGCGCCAGACGAAATTATCGACGAACCAGGCGTCGAAATAGATCACCGGAAGCATAAGATCGCGCAGGAGGAACAAGAGAGGCATGCGCCAGGAAAAATGCCAGCGGACGGCGGGCGCGAGGAGACTTTCGGGAAGATACCAGGCGAGCGCGACGGCGAGCACGGTCAAGGCGATGCTCCAGTCCATCGCATAGGCCGCGTAGGCCGCGACGAGACAGGGCAGGGCGGCGCCGGCGAAAATCTCCGGCGCATAAAACAGCGGAAAGGTCTTCCGCCGCATGCGCGCCCAGCGCACCTGACGCATCCACACGTCACGGAGCGCGCGCCGGCCAAGGGGCTGCTCGAAAGGGCTGTCGACGAGGTTGACGATTTTGCCCTGGCCGCGCACGAGTTTCGTCGAGGCGGCGTCCTCGGCGATTTCGGCGCCGAGCGCCCTGATGCCGCCGCCGGCCTCGATGACGTCGCGCCGCCACAGCATGTTCTTGCCCTGGGCGAAGCCGCCGCTCGTCGCCTCGCCGGCATATTGCCAGCGCGCCTCGAAGGTGTTGAGGAAGGCGCATTCGAGTTCGGCCCAGAGATTTTGCGGGCGCGAGCCGAGCGGCATCGAGCAGACAAGGCCGGTCGTCGGCCCGAAATTCCGCAGCATGCGCTGGACATAATCCTTCGGCATGAGCACATTGGAGTCGGCGAGGATGATCCAGTCGTGCCTTGCCGCGTCCCAGCCCCTGACGCAATTGTTGAGCTTCGGGTTTTGGCTGACTTTTTCGTCGCCGATGATGAGCCGCGACGGGATCCGCCGATTCGCTGCGATGAGGCGCCGGACCACTGGAACGATCGGATCATGCGCGCGGGCGACGCAGAAAATCACCTCGAAGGCCGGATAATCGAGGGAAAAGCTCGACCCCAGCGTTTCCTCGCAGAAATTGTCGAGGCCGCACACAGGGCGGACGATGCTGACGGCGGGCGCGGGGTGGGGCGCGGGGGTCAGGCCGCGCGGCGGTCTTGCCCGCGCCATCGCAATGCCGATACTGAGGATATTGAGGCTGATGAGGACCCCGCAGAAAAAGGCCGCCGCGTAAATTGCCGTCATTTGCGCACTCCCGAGCCAGCCTTCCTTGAGGGGCGGCGAATAATTCGAGTAACTCGCGGGACAACATGTTCGCTTCGGATTGAATCGCTCACGCTGCTTATCTCGTTGTTTTAACAGGTTATCATGTCCGAAAAGGCGGCGCCTCTCCGGAATCGCGCTTGAAGGTCAGGAAAATTATGCCGCATCCCATCGTCCGCTTCGCGCCTTCGCCGACCGGGGCCATTCACATTGGTAACGCACGAACGGCACTGTTGAATTTCCTCTATTCAAAAAAACATCATGGCGAATTCATTCTTCGCTTCGATGACACTGATGTGGAAAGATCAAAAGAAGAGTACGCCGAGGCCATCGAGGTCGATCTCGCCTGGCTTGGCGTCGTCCCCGACCGCGTCCTGCGCCAGTCGCAGCGCGTTGCGCTTTATGACGAGGTTGCCGGGCGGCTGCGCGCGGCCGGGCGTCTCTATGCCTGCTACGAGAGCGCCGAGGAGCTCGACCGCAAGCGCAAGCGTCAGCAGGCGCGCGGGCTGCCGCCGATCTATGACCGGGCCGCCCTCATGCTCTCCGCTGAGGACCGCGCGCGCCTCGAGGCCGAGGGGAAGGCGCCGCATTGGCGCTTCCGGCTGGACCACAAAATCATCCGCTGGGATGATTTCGTGCGCGGCGAAAGCCATATTGATTCGGCCTCGCTGTCAGATCCCGTGCTGATTCGCGCGGACGGGAGCTATCTCTACACGCTGCCCTCGGTCGTCGACGATCTCGACCAGGAGGTCACGCTGATCATCCGCGGCGAGGATCACGTCACCAATACGGCGGTGCAGATCCAGCTGTTCGAGGCGCTCGGCGGCGCCGGGGCCGCGCCGGACTTCGCGCATCATAATCTTCTGGCGTCGGTTAGCGGCGAGGGACTGTCGAAACGCTCGGGCGCCCTGTCGATCGGAGGCTTGCGGGATCAGGGCGTCGAATCGCTCGCCGTCGCCGCGGCGGCCGTGCTGATCGGCTCATCCACCGCGCTGCATCCGGTCGGCTCGCTCGACGAGCTGGTCGAATCATTGGATCTGGCGCAGATTTCCCGGACGCAGACGCGTTTCGATCCGGCCGAACTTGCGGCTCTCTCCGCTCGCACGCTGCATGGCCTCGGTTTCGAGGCGGTGCGCGACCGGCTGGCCGCGCATGACATCGCCGGCTATAAGGCGCAGCCCTTCTGGCTCGCGGTGCGCGGCAATCTCTCGGCCTTCCTCGACGTGATTCAGTGGTGGCGCGTCGTCGATGGCGAAATTGAGCCGCTGGCCGAAGGCGCCGCCGCGGACCGCGAATTTCTCACGGAAGCCGCCGCCAGCCTGCCCGAGGAGCCCTGGGACGAGACGGTCTGGGCGGCGTGGACCTCAGCGCTCAAGGCGCGGACCGGCCGCAAGGGCAAGCCGCTGTTTCATCCTTTGCGCCTCGCCCTGACCGGGCTGGAGAACGGCCCCGAACTGGCCCTGCTGCTGCCGCTCATCGGCAGGGTCAAAGCGTTGGGCCGACTATCCGCACACGCCGCTTGACGCCGTCGGGGCCGACGACTTCGCGCGTCGCGCCGGGGTTCTGATTCGGCGCGGCTCCGCTTCGGCTTGGGGCGGCGGCGGGAGAGGCGGCCGGCGCCGCGCTGTCCGGGCCGGCGGCGCGGCTTTCGGCCTTTGGCTGGGACAATTCGACTGATTTCTCCGGCGTCACCAGAATGTCGGTCTTTCGCTCGCCGCCGAGCAGGCGATCGGCTCCGGCGAGCGCCTCGACCCAGGATTGTTCGGGCGGCTTGCAGGTGCAGGCGGCGTCAAAGCTTTTCTCGAATTTCAGCGCGTTGGGCATTTCCGAATAGGGCGCGCCGCTGTCCAGCGAGATCGCGGTGTCGATCTGGGTGTAGGGGACCCGCGTATAAACGGAGACGGTCGCGTTTGGACAAAGCGCCTGGCAGAGGCTCGTCAAAAATGCGGGATCGGCGCCACGGGCCGAAATGCTCAAGGGGAAATAGCCGCCATCGCAGGTGCGAACGCAAACGGCCTGCGATCCGCCATGTGCGTTCCCTTCTCGATCGGTTTCCTGCGGAACCTCCTCGGATGGCTCCTGCTGCGCGGGCGGAGCCGTCTCGGATGGGCCCGGAATGCCGAAAAGCTGCTCGAAAAAGCCGCGCTGGCGGGGCGGCGCCTGGGGCTGATTTCTGCAATAGGCGTTGAATCTCGCGACGAGATCGGCGCGGGCCGCGGCGCGATCGGCGGGGCCGCTCGCCGCCTGCAATGAGTCGATGGCCGCCTGCATCTGCGAAATCCGCGCATTGAGGCCGGGGCAGCGTCCGCCCGCGCCTCCGGAGAAGGCGATCTCGGGGCGGTCGCAGCCGAGCCCGCGCGCGGTTGCGATCATCTGTCCGAGATCGGCCATCTGCTGGCGCGTCGGACCCGAGCCGCGGGCGGGGCGGGCGGCGCCGCGATCGAGGTCGGCGATTTTCGCCTGTAGACCGGCGCAATCATAGGTTTGCGCCAGCGCCGCCCGGCCGGGCAGGCCAAGCGCCAGCAGGCTGATCGTCAGAATCGCAAGCGCCCTGGGCAATCGCCGCCCGACCGGACGCCATCGCGGGAATCCTTGGGGGAGAAAGCCGCGAATCCATGCCTCACTCATCAAAAGCCTATCGCACCTCTTGTCGCGCAAGCGCAAACCCTCGCAAGGCCAGCCTCAGGCGGCGTTCACGCCGGGCCTGCCGCTCTGTCACGCCTTCGTGGTCGCACCATGGCGATCCTGCGAGCGGCGTTTTCGAGCGCAGTGAAGCCTTGCTTCAGTCGGCGCTCTTCTTAACGCCCCTTCGGGCGAAGAGCGACCGCCGTCGTTACGCTCGCCGGTTCGCGCGGAGAAAATGCGACAAAATAGGAGATTAGAGCGATTTTTCGATGGATCGAAAAGTTCCCAGGGATCGAAAAAAGCTCCAGCGCCCGATGCGCGACGAGCTATTTACAGCGTTCCGACCCGGTTGGCGATGCGGAAGGTGGGCGGGCTCAAGCAATCAAAATCCGGCCGACGCGCCAAAGCTCCTCGAAGCGCCAAGGGTCTGGGCGCAGTGCTGAAAGAATGGAAATTTTTCGGGCGGGACCGCAGCTCAGATCTTGTCGCCGCAGGCGACGAAAAACGAGCCCGGGTCGATATCGGCGGGGCGCTCCGCCTCCGCGGGCGCTGGCAAATCCTCCGCGCGGCCGAAAGCTTTCGACGCTTTGAGCCCATGCGCCCCGCACCAGGCATCCGCCACGACCGCGCCGCAGGCCGATTTCGTCGTCAGGCAATCGCCGAAGCCATAGCCGTCTTCGGGCGGAATGATGAGGACATGATCGCCGGCCGCCCGCGCCGACAGGCCGAGCGCGAAGAGCGCGAGCGCCCCGGCGATGAGAAAAAGAACGGCGCGAAACAGGTTCCGGCGATTGGCGAGGGGGATCGGGGACAGCGTGACGGACGACATGAAACACTCGCGCTTTGCTGGGAACGGCTGAACCTATTCTGTCAAATGCGCTTGAAAAAACCGTTAACCGGCGTAAACGAGCGCAATCCGACCAACCTCCGGGGGGCTGGAAAAACTTGACGCGGCGGCGTTTCCGCGCGCATAAGCACGCGATGGCGCATGTGACCGGGCTTGACCAGAAACTCATTATTTCCATTTGTATCCGCTAGCCTTGCCGCTGGCTGGAGCCGTCTTGTCCTCATAAGAGTTCAATCTCGACACCTTAGGTCAGCACAGGCTTTCGAAAGTCAGCGCAGGCTCGAGGGAATTCTATGTCGCTGCGGCTCTATAATACGTTGACCCGCCGGAAAGAGGTTTTCCAGCCGATCGATCGCGCGAATGTGCGCGTCTACGCCTGCGGCCCGACGGTCTACGATCATCTTCATATCGGCAACGGCCGGATGCTGATCGTCTTCGATCTCTTGTTCCGCCTGCTGCGCCATATCTATGGGGCGGAGCATGTCAAATATGTCCGCAACATCACCGACGTCGACGACAAGATCAACGCGCGCGCCGCCGAGCGCGGCGTCGATATTCGCGTGCTGACCGACGAGATGACGGCGATCTTCCATGAGGACGCCGCCGCGCTTGGTTGCTTGACGCCTTCTCTGGAGCCCCGCGCGACCAACAACATCAATGAGATGATCGCCATCATCGAAAAGTTGGTCGCAAAGGGCAACGCCTATGTGGCCGCGGATGAGTCCGGCGCTCACGTATTGTTCGACGTGCCCTCGATGCCGGATTATGGCCAGCTCTCGAAGCGCCCGCTCGACGACATGATCGCCGGCGCGCGGGTCGAGGTCGCGCCCTACAAGCGCGGGCCGATGGATTTCGTGTTGTGGAAGCCCTCGGCGCCGAGCGAGCCCGGCTGGGAGAGTCCGTGGGGGCGCGGTCGCCCCGGCTGGCATATCGAGTGCTCGGCGATGAGCTGGAAATATCTCGGCGAGACCTTCGACATCCACGGCGGCGGCATCGACCTCGTCTTTCCGCATCATGAGAATGAGGTCGCGCAGACGCGCTGCGCCTTTGGCCATAAGGTGATGGCGAATTACTGGATGCATAACGGCCATCTACAGGTCGAAGGCGAGAAGATGTCGAAGAGCCTCGGGAATTTCGTGACGATCCACGAGTTGCTCCATAGCGACAAAT
The DNA here is from genome assembly GCA_052146775.1 of Methylocella sp. Lineage (GTDB taxonomy): Bacteria > Pseudomonadota > Alphaproteobacteria > Rhizobiales > Beijerinckiaceae > Methylocapsa. The sequence continues at coordinate 12,046 of JBKQMI010000068.1, forward strand.
TTGGCGGGCGTTCGTGGCCGGGTGAGGTGTTGCGCCTTGCGATGCTGCGCACGCACTACCGCCAGCCGATTGATTTTACGGTGAAGGGGTTGGAGGAGGCGGAGCAAACGCTCGACAAATGGTATCAGGTCGATGCGAATATTGAACCAACGACGGAAAAACGCGAATTGGAGGACGATGAATTCATCGCGGCACTCGAAGATGACTTGAATACGCCCAAGGCTTTCTCGCGTTTGCATGAGCTGTATTCGGCCATCAAGGGACCAGCTGCCGGTCTTGCGCAGATCCAGCGTAAGCGACAATTTTGGAGGTCGGCGCAATTGATCGGCTTGCTCGAAAAAAAGACCGCCGATTGGTTTGAGCCTAAACAAATTAACAGTATCCCTCCCGAGCGGGTCAAAACTTTGATCTCGGCGCGCGAAGTCGCGCGAAGAAACAAGAACTGGGCCGAATCCGATCGGCTGCGCAACGAGATCGAAACGATGGGCGTCGCGCTGAAGGACAACAAGGATGGAACGACGAGTTGGGGGCCGAAACAATGAACGCCAGCGTCGCTTTTCCCAAACCTTTGCTGCGGCCCTACCTTCCCGCCGATGCGCCGCTGCTCGCCGAAATCCGGCTCTCGGCCATCGAGGATCTAACCGGGGACGATTACGATGAGGCGCAGCGGCGCGCCTGGGCCGATCTCGCCGACGACGAAGCGGCGCTCG